>JAITDW010000003.1 GCA_031282355.1 Candidatus Endomicrobiellum neotermitis
GTTTCCCCCATTGTCCAAAATTCCCCACTGCTGCCTCCCGTAGGAGTCTGGACCGTGTCTCAGTTCCAGTGTGTCCGTTCACCCTTTCAGGCCGGATACCCGTCATAGCCTTGGTAGGCAATTACCCTACCAACTAGCTGATAGGACGCAGGGCCGTCTTAAAACGCATTACTGCTTTTACCTCTGTATGATTCCAAACTGTGGTCTTATGCGGTATTGACTTCGATTTCTCGAAGATATCCCCCATTTTAAGGAAGGTTCCCTACGCGTTACTCACCCGTTTGCCGCTAGATTTTACGATACCTTTGTAAAACCCCGCACGACTTGCATGTGTTAGGCACGCCGCCAGCGTTCACTCTGAGCCAGGATCAAACTCTCCATAAATAATCTATTTATAGATAAATCCTATTTTAAAAAAACAACTACTTAGACTACTCCAACTACCTATTTTGTAAAGTGTCTGAAGCATGCTATTTAATTTTCAAAGAACATTAAAAAATATCAACAATTCACTATTAGACAAATTTATTTTTAAATTGTCAAGTTTTATGAAACAAAAAACATAAAATTAAACAAATATAAACAAATAATTAGCTAAAATTACTACATTATTTACTTTTTCTATAAGCGACAATTACGTTTGACAATTCCTATTTCTAAAAAGTTAATTACTATATATTGCATACTTTTTATATATCTTCCCATTCATCATCTCAGCAGTGCGTTGGGTCATTATATTATCATCAAGAACCCATGAAAGTTCACAATGTTTATACCCTATTTTAATAGCATTTTTTAAACCTAGCTCATACATAACAGATTCAATACCTTTATTTCTATATTCTTTTAATACTCCCATGACCATAAGTCTTAAAGTATCTATCTCTTTTTTGTAGTAAAAAAATTTAAATATCCCAAATGGAAAAAGCCTGCCATTGAGCTTCTTCAGAACTTGATTATAGTTTGGCAATGAAATAAGGATACCTACTGGAGAATTATATATTGTTGCTATTATCACCATTCGCGGATCTATAAGCATTTTTAATTTCATGGCTAGATTAGTAAACTCCTCTTCATTCCACGGAACAAAACCCCAATTTTTTTCCCATGCACGATTATATATGTATAAAGCAGTTTTAAAATCTGATTCAAATGAATTTTTTTGCATGGTTTTTACCACTAGTGTTGGTATTCTTTTTTTTATTACACTTACAACTCTTTCAAGTCTGATGATTCTCGAATCTATTTTAATATCCATATCATAAGCATAAAGTTCCTTTATTTTTTTAAGACCGACTTTTTCAACAAGATTTAAATAATATTTTGGCGTATATGTCATTAAAAAACTCGGAGGTACATTAAAACCATCATATAAGAAACCACATTCACTATTAACTGAAGGATTCATAGGTCCAATCATTTTGTGTATATTATGCTCTTTAAGCCAAACTTCTACAGAATAAAAAAGTGCCTTTGCTACTTTATTATCATCAAAACATTCAAAAAAACCAAAAAAACCACATTTTTCATTTTGAAAAACTATATAATTATAATCTATTATTGCTGCAATCCTTCCTACAATATTTCCATCACTATCATAAGCTAAAAAGAGCTGTTTTTTTGCATGTTTCCAAAAAGGATTCTTGTTTTCTAGAATTGTGTTCATAAAATCTGAAATTAACGGTGGTACCCAAAGACTATCTTTTGGATAAATTCTCCAAGGAAAACGGACAAAACTCATTAATTGTTTTCTATTAGTTATTTTGATTACTCTCATATTATAAAAAGAGCCTTTATAAAAAGTATTAAAGTATTGTGATTAACTTATTATGTTGCAGCGTAAAAATTGAACTCAAGCTATTATTCCAAGTTGTTTACCAACTTTGTTAAATTTTTCAAGAATAAAATCTAAATGGAGATCTGAATGAGTAGCCATATAACTAGTTCTTATTATTGCACGTCCCTCAGGTACTGCAGGAGTAGTAACTGGTGAAGCAAATATACCTTCATCAAAGAGCATTTTCCACATTTTAAAAGCAACTAAGTCATTCCCAACAGTTAATGGTATGATAGGAGAGTTTGAATTATTCGTATTATATCCCATAAACTCAAAAGCAGACTTCATTTTTTGAGAAATTTTTATGAGTTTTGTTCTTCTTTCAGGTTCATTGATAACTAAATCCAAAGCAGCATCAATGGCCCCTACACAGCCAGGAGGAAGACTTGCAGTAAAAATCATTGTTCTTGCATTATGCTTGATATAATCAATGATTTCTGTTTTACTTGCGATAAATCCACCTATTGAGGCTAAAGATTTAGATGCAGTGGCCATAACTACATCAATATCTTCTTTCATATTAAAATACTCTCCAATACCTTTTCCATTTTTACCAACTACTCCTAAAGAATGTGCCTCATCAACAAATACACCAGCTCCATATTTTTTTGCAAGGTTTGATATTTTTGGCAATTTTGCCATATCTCCTTCCATACTAAAGATTCCATCAACTACAATTAGCATACCCTTGCCATAATATTTACTTAACTGTCTTTCAAGATCTGTCATGTCATTATGTCTAAATCTAACTAATTCACCAGATGACAAACGACAACCATCTATTATCGAAGCATGATCTAATTTATCTGTAATTAAAACCTCATTTTTACCAACTAAACTCGAAAGAGTACCTAAGTTTGAATGATGTCCTGTTGTAAAGAGTACGGCTTCTTCCTTTTCTACAAATTTCGCAAATTTACTTTCAACTTTCTCATGCAAATCATTTGTTCCATTAAGAAATCTTGATCCAGTACACGATGTACCGTACTTTTTTACAGCATTAACAGAAGCTTCAATAACTTTAGGATGATTCGCAAGTCCTAGATAATTATTTGAACAAACAACTATTTTTTTTGCACCATCTACTATGACTTCTGGACCTTGTTCAGATTCAACTCTATGAAAATATGGATAAAAGCCCATCTTTTTTAAATCACTTGATGCATGAAAATTAAAACATTTTTTAAAAACAGCAAGACACATCTTAAATATTTCCCTTTAACTTTCTATTTTTTTACTTCATAAAATTTCTGTTAGCCAGATACCAATTATATGTTATTCTAGAACCAACTTCAAGCGAAGTAAATTTAATATTCATATCAATTTCAGTAGGACGAGTATCTGCAATCCAATATTTTTGCAGCATTTCTACAATCTTCTGTTTGTTTAAAATCATAGGTTTCTTGAGAACATAAGAAAAAATTTCAGAAATCACTCCTGCAAATTTAAACATAAAATCTGGTATGATAAATGGAATCGTTCTTATTCTAGCAGAAGATGCTATAATTTTTCCCATATCTGACCATGTATAAGTATTATAATTTGCAAGATAATAAGTGTTATTGTTTATTTTCTCGTTTTGTAAGCAATTTATAACAGCTTTAGCTACATCATCAACAAATACAAGTTGTAACAATCTTTTTGTTGTAGTTAACAATCTAATATGTTTATACACTAAATTAAAAAATATTAAAACATCTTTATCTCTTGGACCATATACTGTGGCAGGTCTTAAAATTATATATGGAACTTTTTTTAAAAAAAGTTTCCTGATTTCTGATTCTGCAGCAAGTTTACTCAAACCATAATCTGAAATTGGACTTTCTCTGTCAGAAATTTTTCTAATATTAGCACACGATGACGATGGTCCCATAGCTGCTTGCGATGAGATAAATATAAATTTTTTTAAATTTATATTTATTTTTAAAATTGCTTGACATAAATTTCTAGTATTTTTAACATTTATTTTAAAATATTCATTTTTAGTCACAGCACGTACAATTCCAGCACAATGAATAACTATATCAACACTATTGATTATAGTTTCTAAAAAATTTTTGTCATCTAAATCACCATATACATATTTTATAGGTAAATTTTGTATCCATTTTAAATTTGATTTTTTTCTTAAAATGCATGTAACATTATATTTTTCTTTTAGTAACATGTCTACAATATGGCTCCCTATGAAACCATTTGCACCAGTAATCAAAACTTTCAGCACGTGTTTATAATCCTTTTTAAATTTTATACGGAGAGAGAGGGATTTGAACCCTCGATAGAAAACACATTCTATATTAGTTTTCGAAACTAACGCCTTAAACCAACTCGGCCATCTCTCCAAACAAACTTACTAATTCTATTAAATATGTTCTTTTTATTATTTTTACATACTAAAACACATTTGTTTTAACACTAAAATACAATGATTCCTCATATTTTTGTCCTTTTATACTACATTTAACACCTAAATTATAACAGTGACAATCTCTATATAAATTTATATTTTGCTCATTTATTTTAGAATAGTTAGAATTTACATTTATATGGTATGTGAATTTCCATTTTGGAGTAATCCATAAACCAAAACCCAAATTGTTATCTACGTTATTTTTCTTATAAAAAGTTCCGAGTTCTAAATAATTTCTATCAATATTTCCTAATATTAAAATTAAATTCAAACTATACAACTCAAAAGGATTTAGTAATTGTGTTTGCGTTATGTTTACAATAATATGGTGTTTTGGAGTCCATAATATTTCTGACTTAAATGGTAATTGTGTTTTCAAGATAGTTTGTTTATCAACAGTTTTTAATAAGTTATACGAAACGTTGTTTCTAATTATTAAATTTCCGTTACACATGTATATAAAATTTTTTAAAAAAACCATATTTTTTTCAATTTTATGATCTGTAAAATAATCGTCATATAAATTATTTAATTTCGATCGTACTACTAAAGAGTAATTAACATCAAGATCCATCCAATTTGAGACTTTATATCTAGAATTTAAAGATGTTAGATATTTTGTTATGAAAATATTCCTTCTATTATCTAATTTATTTTTGTAACATAAATTTTCAGTTATTGTAAAACTAGGTTTTAATGTAAACTTATCAAATCTAAACGCTTTTTTAAAATTGTAATTTAAAGAACTTGAATTTACATGATAATTATATTTTTTCTCATAAGTACAGTTATGTGTTAAAGTAAAATCGTAAATTATACCGAAAAAAACATTTTTGGGGAAATATATAAATTCGACATTTGGTAAATTTAATGATAATAACTTATAATTTTCTTCAGTTTTATCATACTTATCAAAACGCCAAGCAGACATTATAAAAATTGTATTTTTATGTCTCCTCACTAATGATAGATAAGATTTTAAGATATCTTCAGTTCTTCTATCTAGAATATCTTTATCAAAACTAGTGTTAACTACATCCTTATTATCAACAAACTTTATTTCAGATTTTATATCCCATTCATGTACTTTTTGTTCATAATAAGAGTTAAATCTCCACTTTCTTTTTTTTTCAATTAAATCACTGACAGTATAAATATTTATATTACCCTTTTTATTTTTATTTAAGTATTCAATACATCCACCATAACCACAACCTCTAGTTCCTAAATAATCATATTTAGCTTCAGCCATTGAATATTCACTTAATGGACACGAAATTTTAGTTTTAAAAAACAAGCCGTATTTGCTTTTATATCCAGAATCAACTGCAATTTTAAAATCAGAGGCAAATGATTTTTTATCTTTGAGAGATTTTGTAACTAATGGTGCAAAAAAAATAGGGATTTTTCCAACATAAAAAACAGGCCAATAAAGCGTTATCCTTTTATTCATAACTAACTTAGCACGTTTAGCTTTAAAGTACGCATGAGGCTTATTAAGATCACAATTTGAAAGTTTTATGTTATTTATTAAATATATATTACCTATTTTTGACATAGAATGTGCACGTACAAATATAGTGGAATATAAATGAGAGAATACATCTTCTATACTACCATTTTCAGTATCACAGTTATATGTAATACTATTTGCATAAATCGTTTTCCCATATTCATTTAATTTTATGTTACCATTAGCATTAATGATTTTTTTATCAATAAGAAATTCAATATAGTTAGCATATAATTTCATATTTTCCCAGTAAAAAATAACATTCCCACTTGCAAGAAGTTTACTTAACGAAACATCATATTCCAGATTATCTGTAGTCACATTAATTTTGTAAGTAAAAGCCTTAGCAGCTAACAATAAAAACACAAAAACAATAAAAAATTTAATTTTATGATATTTTTTCACAATTTTTAGCAAGAATACAAGACATTTTGATACTTTTCATAGTAATTATACTCAAAAAATTTTTTATATTACTCTTTGTTTGATGCATTTTAAAATCTCTCCAGCAAGATATAAAGATCCTATCACTGCTACAATTTCTCCACTATTTATCATCCTAAAAATATTTTTTACTGAATTTGCAGTGCAAATTCTGTTTTCTGCAATATAATTAGAAAACTCCAATTTTAAAATTTCAGGATCTACAGCCCTTTCATTATCTATTTTAGGCAAAATTACCATTTTCGCAAAAGGAACTATTTTTTTTATCATACACTTATATTTTTTTTCCTTCATAACAACAAAAACAAAAATTCGTTTTTTATTTGAAAAACCGAAACGTTTAAATGTATCAAAAAACATATTTAATCCATGTATATTATGAGCACCATCTATAATTAATTTAAGTTTTTTAGTACCATAAGTGATTTCTCGTATGTCAAATCTTCCATCCCAAATTGCATTTTTTAATCCCCGTTTTATATTAATATGATTTAAACAATACCCCAATTTATTTAAAAGATTTGATACAAAAATAGCAATAGAGGCATTGATAAATTGGTGTTCACCCAAAAGTCGTATTTTAATATCGTATAGTTTTAAATCTGCACTTACATAGTCAAATCTTTGATAAATCTTTCCAAATCTATTGTTTATCGCTCTAAAATCATTTCCATAAATGTATGGATTTGATTTATTCTTAATTAAGTCAACTGCTTTTTTAGGTAACTGTCCACATACAACATGAGTTCCTTTTTTTATTATTCCTGATTTTTCAAAGGCTATTTTTGTAATATTATTCCCCAATATTTCTTGATGATCTAATGCAATTGATGTAATTACACAAATTAATGTTTTTTTTATAATATTTGTTGCATCAAAACGTCCACCAAGTCCTGTTTCAATTACTGCAATGTCAACATTTTGTTCTGCAAAATATATAAAGGCCAGTGCAGTTAAATACTCAAAATACGAAAGTTTATATCTCGCAGCATTGCATGAATATTTTTTTGACAAATTGTCAAATTTACTCAAAGACACACTTTTACCATTAATTTTAATTCTTTCAGTAATGTTAATTAAATGAGGTGAAGTATATAATGCAGTTTTATATCCACTAACTTTTAGAATCTCAGATATAAAAATAGCTGTTGAACCCTTCCCATTAGTACCTGCTATGTGTACTACTATTTTCAAGTTATTCTGAGGATTGTTAACGCTTTTAAGAAATTTTCTTATTCTTAAAAGTCCAGGTTTCATTCCGCCATATTCTTTTAAAATTTTATAAAACATCGCGTTATTTATAAAAAAATCTCAATACTCTAGCTAAAACATTCTTAATATATTTTCTTTCTACAACAATATCAATCATTCCATGTTTTTCTAAAAATTCAGAAAATTGAAATCCTTCTGGAAGCTGTTGTCTTATAGTTTGCTCAATAACTCTAGGACCAGCAAAACCTATTAATGCTTTTGGCTCCGCAATATTTATATCTCCTAGCATAGCATAGCTCGCTGCAACGCCACCAGTTGTTGGATCTGTCAAAATCGAAATATAAGCAAGGCCACTACTATCAAGTTTCGCAAGAGCAGCACTTGTTTTGGCCATTTGCATTAGTGATGTTGTTCCTTCCTGCATTCTTGCACCACCAGATGCTGATATAATAATTAAATGATATTTCTTTTTTATTGCTTTTTCTACAGCTCTTACTATTTTTTCACCAACTACAGATCCCATACTACCACCCATAAAATTAAAATCCATAACCGCTATTATAACATTATACCCATCAATTTTAGCTTCACCAATAATAATAGCTTCATTTATTTTAGAATCTCTAATTTTATTAGAGTATCCAGGGAAATTTAAAAAATCAACAGTATCAATATTTATATTTATCTCTTTAAAACTTCCTTTATCCACTGTAAATTCAATTCTTTTATAAGCACTAAGCCTTGTATAATATCCACATTTAGGACATACCATAAAATTTTCTTCAAAATCTTTTTGTAAAAAAAGTTGGCCACATTTTTTACATTCTGTCCAAATACCAGCAGGAAGACCCTTTTTGTTAGATACATTTCCCTCAGTAACTGGTTCCATCAAATATGTCCTCCTCGAAAACACATTTATTTTTATAAAATACCTTCAGATAACAAATCTCCCAAATCTAAAATACCTAAAAGCTTTTGTTTTCTATCCACAACTGGAATATTATCTATGTTGTACATCTTTAAAATTTTAATAGCATCAGTAGCCATGATTTCTGGACTTATTACTTTAGGGTGTTTTGTCATAACATTAGCTATATTTTCATCAAGTATTTTATTATTTTTTTGAAGACTTCTACGCAAATCCCCATCTGTAAAAAATCCTACAATTCTACCGTAAGAATTTACAACGCTCGTTGCTCCGACTTTTGTATTTGTCATAACAAAAAGTGCATCTTTAACTTTTGTAGTACATTCAATTACTGGATTTCGTTCACCTTTTCTCATAATGTCACTCACTTTCATAGTAAGTCGTTTACCTATTATGCCTAGTGGATGCAGCATTGCTAAATTTTCTTTCGTAAAACCTTTTAAATTTGAGACTGTAAGAGCCAAAGCATCACCCATTGCAAGCATAGCAATAGTTGATGAGGTAGGCACAAACCCATAATGACAAGCTTCTCTGTCAACACTACAATTAATAACACAATCACAATCTTGCCATATTTGAGATTCAATTTTACCTGTCATTGCTATGACTTTGATCTTCATTTTTTTTAAAATATAAAAAATCTTTCTTATTTCTTCAGTGCCACCAGAATAAGAAAGCATTATTACAATATCATTTTTTATAAGCATTCCTATGTCACCATGTAACCCATCAGAAGAATGTAAAAATGTAGATGGTATTCCAACA
Organism: Candidatus Endomicrobiellum neotermitis; assembly: GCA_031282355.1. Taxonomy (GTDB): domain Bacteria; phylum Elusimicrobiota; class Endomicrobiia; order Endomicrobiales; family Endomicrobiaceae; genus Endomicrobiellum; species Endomicrobiellum neotermitis. Next base: position 9,110 of record JAITDW010000003.1, read on the forward strand.
GAAGACATGGTAGCAGAAATTTTTCTACCTATTAGACCAGATTTACCAAGCCCCATAATGACGACACGACCTGCACAATTATGTATAAAATAAATGGCTTTTTCAAAATTTGAATCTAAATGTTTAATTTGATCACTTACGGCATCAGATTCAATTTCAAGAGTTTTTTTTGCTATCACAAATTTCATTTAAATTCCTTAAGAAATGAATTTTCATCTATTTATCATATATTTTTTTCATGATTTAATAATTACTGTACTATATAACAACACAACATTTATTTATATATCACTAAATGCTGTAGTCTTAAAAAAAAAGCAACTTCTGTTTCCTGTATGACAGGCATAACCAATTTGATTTACTTTTAAAAGAATGCAATCACCATCACAATCATAGTAAAATTCTTTTACATTTTGAATATTTCCTGAACTTTCACCCTTAACCCAAAAAGACTTCCTTGAACGACTCCAAAAAGTAGCCTTTTTTGTTTTAAGTGTCATTTCAACAGCTTTTTTATTCATATAAGCTACCATTAAAACAGTGTTATCTTTATAGTCTTGAACTACTACTGGAATAAGTCCTTCAGTATTAAATTTTAATTTTTTAATGATTTCATTCACTAGTTTTATCCACCTTTTTTTAAACAATAGCTATAAAAATTCTTGCTCTATAATATAAATAACGATTTTTTGTAGTATAAAAACACCCTATAATCTTTAACAATTAAGATCCTTAAAATGAATATGAGAGATGAAGTTTATCACGTTATTTTGTCTTTTTATCAGTTTAACATTTATTTGAAAAATTTAACTATATTCTAACCGGTATGTTTTTTAATCTTAATTGCTTCTTAACATCACTTATTGTCAACTCTCTGTAATGAAATAAAGAAGCTCCCAACATTGCTGAAGCACCATTACAGTAAGCTTTATGAAAATCTTCAATTTTTCCTGCTCCACCAGATGCTATTATCGGTATTTGAATAGAATTTGAAACAATTTTTAAAAGCTCTGTATCATAACCATTTTTTGTACCGTCATTATCCATACTTGTTAGCAAAATTTCCCCTGCTCCTAATTTTTCCATTTTTCTTGCAAAGAAAATAACATCAATGCCAGTATTAATTCTACCTCCATGTATAAAAACAGTCCACTTATTTTTTCCGATTTTTTTTGCATCTATTGCAACAACTATACATTGTACTCCAAATTTATGACTCGCCATTTTTATAATTTCAGGATTTTTAACGGCAGAAGAATTTAGTGAAACTTTATCAGCACCTGCATTTAAAATATTTCTTATGTCTTCTATATCTTTTATACCGCCACCAACTGTAAGAGGAATAAAAACTCCTTTTGCTACTTCATTAATTAGATCAATGATAACATTATGATTTTCGTGAGTGGCTGTAATATCTAGAAATATTATCTCATCTGCACCGTGCGAAGCGTAATATTTTGAGGCTTCAATTGGATCACCAGCATCCTTCAAATTAATAAAATTAGTTCCTTTAACAACACGACTACCACTAATGTCTAAACATGGAATTATTCTTACATTTAGCATTTTATTTACTTTTTAAGTCTTCTAAGATTTTTAATACATCTTCTAATTTAAAATCATCTGTATATAACGCACTACCTACGACAACAGCAAAAACTCCATTTTTTTCATATTTTGTAAGCTTAATTATATCAGTAACTGTTTTTACACCACCAGAAGCAATTATCCTCATTTTACTTACAGATAATTTTTTAAGTCCATTAAAATCAGGACCTTTAAGCATCCCATCTCTTGATATATCTGTGTATAAAATTTCTCGCACACCTATGTCATTAAGCCTACTCACAAGCTCTAAAATATCAATTGAAGTTACATCTTTCCAACCTTCTATTGCAACTTTTCCATTCTTTGCATCAACAGCAACAATTATTTTTTCAGGGCCATATTTATCTATTGCTTTTCTTACAATTTCAGGATTGTAAACAGCCACTGTACCTAAAATTGCATACGATGCACCTAATTCAAAAATTTCCTTCACTTTCTCAACACTTCTGATTCCACCACCAACTTCAACTGGAATATCAACAGAGGCGCATATATTTTTTATAATGTCACAATTCATATTTACTCCACTTAAAGCTCCATCTAAATCTATAACATGTATACGACGTGCACCTTTTGCCTTCCAAAGCTTAGCAATAAACACTGGATCTGTAGAATAAACAGTCTCTGCATCAACTTTACCCTGCTTTAATCTTACAGAATTACCACGTCTTATATCAATAGCCGGTATCACAATCACCTATTATTTACCTCACTTATAAAGTTAGCCAGTATTTTTAATCCTTTCTCTCCGCTTTTTTCAGGATGAAACTGACTACCCCATATATTTTTATATGCCAAAGATGAACAAAATTTTATACCATAATCACAAAAACTTGAAATATGTGATGAATTTTCCGGTATTGCATAATACGAATGGATAAAGTAAAATGTCGCTTCATGGTTTATTGAATTAAACATTTTCTTTGAATATTTAGAACCTACAACATCTATATTATTCCACCCTATATGTGGAATTTTAAAATTTCTGTCTTTAAATTCAAACTTTTTTACCTCACCAGGTATAAGATTTAATCCGTTATGTTCTCCATTTTCGTATCCTTTAGTAAAAAAAAGCTGAAATCCAAGACATATCCCATAAAGTATCTTACCAGAACTTACATAATCAAATATAGCCTTATCAAATCCTTTTAACTTAAGAAAATCCATAGCAGGTCCAAAAGCTCCAACACCGGGTAACACAACACCACAAAATTTTGAAATTTCTAGAGGTGAATCAACAACATAACCTTCAGCACCGCAAAAACACAAAGCACTAACAACACTTTTAATGTTCCCAAATCCGTAATCTATAACAGCTATCTTTGTTCGTAACATTTTCAAAGAATTCCTTTAGTTGATGGGATTCTGCTGCTATATTTTCTAGAAAAACTTATAGCTTGTCTTAAAGCATATGCAAAAGCCTTAAAAATAGATTCTGCTATATGGTGATTATTTCTTCCTTTTACCAGCTTAATATGAAGTGTCATTTTAGCATTACTTGCAAGTGCATAAAAAAAATCTTGCATTAAATCATAATTAAATTCTTTTTTCATAAATGCTATATTGACATCATAGTCTAGGTAAAATCTACCAGAGAAATCTAAAGCTACATAACTTAAAGACTCATCCATAGGTAAAAGAAAACATCCATATCTCGCAATTCCTTTTTTATCACCAATTGATTCATTTAAAGCTTGCCCTATAACAATTCCAGAGTCTTCCATTAAATGATGTTCATCTATATTTGTATCTCCAAAAGCTTTAATTTTAAGACTTATCATTGAATGTACTGCAAAAAGCTCAAGCATGTGATCAAAAAGACCAATGCCTGTAGATACCAAAGGTGTTGCAGGCCTATCGAGATCTACTCTAACATCTATGTTAGTTTCTTTTGTTTTTCTTACAATTTTTGATTTTCTTTGTTTCATATTCTTATCTCTGCAGATTTTTTATGATATTGCATACCTTCAGCATTAGCAAAATCCGCAATAATTTTATACGCTTTTTTATTATTTTTGTTTATTCTTGTATAAGTGGATCGTTTTAAAAAAGTAATTACCGAAAGGCCACTTGAAAACTTAGCAGTTCCGTTAGTAGGTAAAACATGCGATGGTCCGGCCCAGTAATCACCAGAAGAAGTTGGAGTTTGATAACCGACAAAAACAGCACCTACATTTCTTATATTTTTCAGAATTTTCTCATAATTACTTACTAATATTTCTAAATGTTCAGGTGCAATATCATTTACTTTTTTGACAGCTTCATCTAAAGAACAATGTTCTATTTTTAACTGTTTCAAGATTTTTTTTTGCAACATATTTTTAATTTCAGATATTTTCTCTTCTGAATTGCAAAAAAAATAGGCTTTTGCCTTAGAATCATGTTCTATTTGAGCCATTATGTCAGCAACAGCGTAATCGGTAGGAACATCTTTATCAGCAACTATTGCTACTTCACTTGGTCCAGCAAGCGAATCTATTCCAACGCTTCCAAAGACTTGTCTTTTAGCTTCATTTACATAAGTATTTCCAGGACCAACGATCATATTAACTTTTTTTAACGTTTCTGTCCCATAGGCAAGAACTGCGATAGCTGTTATACCACCAACAGAATATATTTCATTTACTCCGCATAGTTTCGCCGTAAACAAAACACTATCATTCATATTTTTTGGAGGAGTGACCATAACTATTCTTTTTACACCTGCAATAATAGCTGGAACAACAGTCATAATCACCGTTGACGGGTAAGCAAAAGTCCCACCAGGAACGTAAACACCAACAGATTCTATAGGTGTATAGAATTGTCCAACTGTAAGACCATTTTTTGTATAAGTCCACTTTTTTTTAATTTTAGAATATTCATACTTGTGATATGTTAAAATATTTGAGTATGAAGATTTTATGACATCTTTTAATGATTTTGGGACACGATTAACAGCATCATTTATTGTTTCTTGTGATACCTTGTAACCTGTTTTGAACAGATCAACACCATCAAACTTTTTAATATACTTTAAAACAATATTATCACCATTTTTTTTTATATTTTTAATTATGTTCGAAACATATATAGCCATTTGTTTAGTTGTAACCATACACAATATTATATAAAAATTGGAAATATTTAAGCAACAAAATGAATATTTTTCTAAATATTAGAATATCTAAAAATATTCATAAATTTGAGTGACCATTATTTATTGCAATATAATAAACACACAGAATTTATTGGACAATCAAAATGATTTTGATTTTTTGCTTTACAAATTTTTTTCCCTAAAATTTGTATCAAAAATGAAAATTTTATCCAATATTTCTGTGGAATTATTTTCATTAAATCTTCTTCTATTTTTATAGGATTGTTATGCTCTGTAAGTTTAAGCAATTTTGAGATTCTTATAACATGAGTATCAACAATAATACCTTCAGTTTTTTCAAAAGCATAACTCAAGACGACATTTGCAGTCTTCCTAGCGACACCTGGTAATTTCAATAAACTTTCCATAATCTGAGGAACATTACCATTATATTGCTCTATTATTGATCTTGCTGATCTAATAATGTTTTTTGCTTTATTTTTGTAAAAAACAGTAGAATTTATATGCTGTTCAAATTCAACGAAATCAGCTTTTGCATACTCTTCTATATTTTTGTATGTTTTGAAGAGTACTGATGTTATTTTATTAACCCTTTTATCTGTACACTGTGCAGATAAAATTGTTGCCACAAGTAATTCAAAAGGATTTGAAAAACTAAGATCACATTTTGCAGACCCATATCTTTTGTTTAAAATATTTATTACTTCTAATACGTAACTTTTTTTATCTTTTTTTTTCATTGATAATCTTTCAGTACTATTCTATATTATTTGAAAAATAGATAATTTACATAATAGCAATAACAGCAATCTGTTTATAATATTAGTCATATCTCACGGTTTCAAATATTTCTTTCTAAATTCTTCAACAAATATCTTTCAATTACAAACTCCTATAGTTTATATTAAAATTAAAAGAAGTCGGAACGAGTAGTTAAAAAGGTTAGACTATAGAAAAACAATATCCAGAAATAAAATATGTAAAAAGTGTTCAAAAAAATCAAATACTAAATCAAATATCTAAACAATAAAACAGAAACTAAATCACAATAAAAAATACAAAGCGACTCGGGGACGACGGGATTCGAACCCGCGATCTCTGCCTTGACAGGGCAATATGTTAAGCCAGGCTACACCACGTCCCCTAATCATCATCCAACCTCGGATTTTATCAGAAAGACGTTTTAATGTCAAATAAATATTCTCAATTAAAATAATCGTAAACTTTTTATAGCTATAAAAATTATTTCTGTACCTTAAAATAAGATTTTTACATATGCAGAAAACTATAAAATAGAAAATAATAATTGATATAACCAATTTGCATATAAAGCTCTTAATTTGATAGAAGGTGATATGAAAAAATTTTTATTTTAGTTCTAATGTGTTAAAAGAGACTCAAAAAAAAATAATTGAAAATTTAAAAATAGTATTCACCATTTTATTTAAAGTAGTAGAAGATTTTGTAAATATTTTATCAAAAACAAAGATTCTAAAATAGCGTTTAAATACAGTGTAAAAATGAAATTAAATTGGAGAAAATAACAAAAATAATGTCAAAATATTTGGTTATAGTAGAGTCCGCTACTAAAGAAAAAATAATATCTAAAATTTTGGGTAAAGATTTTGTTGTAAAGAGCTCTTATGGGCATATAAGGGATCTTCCAAAAAATAAGTTTGGGATTGATATCGAAGATAATTTTAAACCTATGTATGTTAACATGTTAAGAGCAAAAAAAATAATATTAGATTTAAAGAGAATAAGTGAAGCTGTTAGTAAAACTTACCTTGCTACTGATTTTGACCGTGAAGGGGAAGCTATTGCGTGGCATTTAAAAGAAGTGTTAATGCTCCCTGAAAATAAAGTTTTTAGAATAACATTTAACGAAATTACAACTGAAGCAATTCTTGATGCAGTAAAACATCCGAGAAATTTAGATATAGGGCTTATAAATAGTCAACAAACACGAAGGATTTTAGATAGACTTGTAGGTTATAAACTTTCACCATTTTTGTGGAGAAAATTGAAATTAGGACTTTCTGCTGGAAGAGTACAATCTGTGGCCGTGATGATTATATGTAATAGGTATGAAGAAATTAAAAACTTTGTTCCAACAGAATATTGGGATATTGAAGTAGAATTATCAAAAATTGGACAAGATATAGTTTCACATTTTAAAGCCAATATTTTTTTACAAAATGGAATTAGATTTGATAAATCAACGATCAAAAGTAAAAAACAATCAGACAATATATTGAAAAAACTTAAAAACATAGAATATACTGTTAAATCTACCAGTATTAAACAACAAAAAAGAGCACCTAACGCACCTTATACAACTTCTACTATGCAACAAGATGCTTCAAGGATACTTGGTTTTTCAGCTTCAAAGACAATGTTTGTGGCACAAAAATTATATGAAGGTATAAATATAGGATTTGGAGAAACCGGACTTATAACATATATAAGGACTGATTCCTTAAACGTTGCTAAAAGTATTCAAAATGAAACTTCGAAATTCATAAAATCGTTTTACGGTAATGATTTTCTTCCTAAAATTTCAAAAATTTATAAAACAAAAATTAAAGGAGCACAAGAAGCACACGAAGCTATAAGACCTACATTGCCTAGTAGAACACCACTAGAAATAAAACAATATTTATCTGTTGATGAATTTAAATTATATGACTTGATATGGAAACGATTTTTGGCAAGTCAAATGTCAGATGCTGTTTATAACATACTAACAGTAAAAATTTTAGCTGGAAACTATTTATTTAAAGCATCAGAAAGTATGTTAATTTTTGATGGATTTTTTAAAGTTTACAATATAAGTAACAAAAAGAAAGAATTAAAAATCCCACATTTGAGAAATGGTGAGGTGTTGAAGTTTATCAAAGTGATATCACAACAACATTTTACAGAACCTTTAGCACACTACAATGAAGCAAGTTTAATTAAATCTCTTGAAGATCATGGAATAGGAAGACCATCAACATATGCTCCAATAATAAAAACTATTTTGAATAAGCTATATGTACGTTTGGATAACAAAAAATTTATCCCTACAAATCTTGGCATTGTTGTAAATAATATTTTGAAAAATTACTTTAAAGATATTATTAATATTGAGTTCACTGCAAACATAGAGAATAAACTTGATAAAATTGCAGAAGGTAAAATTGTTTGGCAAAATGTTTTGAAAGATTTTTATAGATCTTTTAAAAAAGATTTAAATAAAGCAGAAAAAAATTTGCAAAAACAAAAAATTGAATTACGACAGAGCTCGGAAATATGTCCCAATTGTGGGAAATTTATGGTTGTAAGAGAATCTAAATCTGGACAATTTTTAGGATGCTCAGGGTACCCAAAATGTAAGGTTATTTTGCATTTTAATGAAGTAACAAATATAGAATGTGACAAGTGTGGAAGTTTTTTGATTAAAAGAATTGGGTTTAAAAATAAACAATATTTCATATGTAAAAATTATCCAAATTGTAAAACTACATATAATATTGATAAAAACGGAAATAAGATAATTAAATCTGAACCTGAATATACAGATATAAAATGTAAAAAATGTGATTCTGAAATGCTTAAAAGAATAGGGAAAAGAGGTCCGTTTTTGACTTGTTCTGCTTTCCCAAAGTGTAGGAATATACAATGGATCAAAACACCGAACTTACAACAGAAGATGAATATCGAATAATTTCTTTTAAAAGATATCTTAAAGCAGAGCGTAATTTTTCAATACATACTTTAAGGGCTTATATGAAAGATATACATGATTTTATACTATTTGTACAGAAAGGAGGATTAGATTTTACAAAAATTAATAAATATTCTATAAGGAAATTTATAGAAGAAGTAAATAATAGGAATTTAAGTAGAGCTACTATTGCAAGAAAATTCGCGGCTCTTCGTACTTTTTATAAATTTTTGATGATTAACAACATAATAATAAAAAATCCTGTAGAAAACATGCCAGGACAAAAAAAATGTAAAAAAATTCCTTTGTTTTTGACAGAATCTGAAATGCAAATGTTTTTTAATTTAGATAATGTAAAATTACGTGATAAGGCAATTATTGAACTTCTTTATTCTTCAGGTTTGAGAATTGAAGAGTTGATTAATTTAGATATAGGAGATATTGACTTTACGTCAAATGTAATTAAAGTAATAGGTAAAGGTAATAAAGAAAGAATTGTTCCAATAGGAGATAGTTGTCTTTTTACAATAAAAAATTATATTGATGAACGTAAAGATTCAGGACTGCCATATAATGTAAAATCACCAGTGTTTTTAAGTAATCATATCTTAAGACTTGGACAAAGAACAGCAAGAAGAATTGTAAAAAAATGGTTTTTTAAAGCAGGTATTGCAAAGAATATAAGTCCTCATATTCTAAGGCATACGTTTGCTACACACATGATTGACAGAGGATGTGATTTAAGAAGTGTTCAAGAAATGCTTGGACATAAAAATCTTTCTACAACACAAATTTATACTCATGTTACAATAGAGAGTCTAAAAAAAGTTTATGAAAAAACACACCCCAGAAAATAATTGTATTATCAAAAAAATAAGTATTCATTATGTAATGATATTAAAAATCTATATTATAAATTTTCTATGAATCTATTATGTTTTGTATTATTGTTGCAATACTTTAGTATGAAAGAGTTATTATAAAATAGTTAAAAAATAATTGATGTAGTACGAATATAAAATATGTTATAGTTAACAAAATGAAAGACAAAAATTTGTTTAAACTTTTGATGGAAGAAACAGGGTGTAATCAGGATGAAGCAAAATTAGCACTTTCAACATCAAATAATAATTTTGAAAAAGCTATAAGTACGATAACCTCTCTTTTTAAATTTATTAATCTATTTAAAATAAAATTAGCGTTTAATAATGAAAATGTTTACGGATTAATACAAATGGTGGTAAATACGAAAAATTCTGAAATATCACTTTTCAGTTTAGTATTTTCTAGAAATCCAGCTACATACGAAATATCTATAAATATCGATTGGGTTTCTTTTGAAAAAATTATTTTTTCTGTACGTTTAGATGAAGTGACGATGGAAGATTACACAAAAAAAATCGAAGAAAATTTAAAATTATACGCTCAACAAGCAATTAAAAATATTCCAGAAGTTTCAATGAATAAAATTATAAGTATAATTAAAACTTTCTTTTACCCATATGTTGTGAAAATGGAAATTGTAAACGAAGAATTAAATTTATTACAGTTTAAAAAACTGCTAAATTATAACGTAAAACAAGATAAAAATCTTTCTATAAAACATAATTTAGGTTTTATAAAACTTGATGTTCAAATAGTATCAGATATCAATGGAAAATCTGCAGAAAAAATTATTGAGGGTGATATATTACTATCTATAATAGTAGACAAAAGGGATATAGCACATTATTTAGCCCATCTAATAGGCGGCAAAAAAAACAACAACATTATTCCATTAGCTGCTAAAGTAAAAAACATATATTTTAATAATAATGAATTCGCGATATATTTTCAATATACACCATCAATAATGGGTTTTACAAAAATTGGAATCGATACTAAAGTAAAAATTTTAGAAAATGATAATGGTAAAGTATGGTGGGGAAAAACAGCTTTATAGTTAGTATTTATTTATATAGTATAAAAATAAAAAACAGAAAAGCAGCCCCTAAGTTCTTCACTTTAAGCTGCTTTTCTGTTTAATAAAAACATTCTTTACACTAAAAATTGCTGTAAATATGCAGAATTAGTATTCTGGCATAGGAGGCATTCCTCCACCACCCATAGGTAATTTAGGAGATTTTTCTGGTATATCAGTTACCAATGTCTCAGTTGTAAGAACAAGGCCTGCTATTGATGCTGCATTTTCTAATGCTGTTCTTGTTACTTTTACAGGATCAACAATCCCAGCTTTTATCATATCAACATACTCATTTGTATCTGCATTATAACCAAAAGAAGCAACATTTTTTGAATTCTTAACTTTATCTACTATGACAGATGCTTCAAGACCTGCATTTTCAACTATCATTCTCATAGGAGCCTCAAGAGCTTTGAAAACAATATCAACACCTGTTTTCTCATCAACATCAACTGTCTTAACCATTTCTAAAACATCTTGAGCTTTAAGAAGAGCTACTCCACCGCCAGCAACAATACCTTCTTCAACACCAGCTCTTGTTGCATTCAAAGCATCCTCAACTTTAAATTTTTTTGTTTTCATTTCTGATTCAGTTGCTGCCCCTACATTTACAACAGCAACACCACCAACTAACTTCGCAAGCCTTTCTTGAAGCTTTTCTTTATCATATTCAGATTTTGTATCCTCAATTTGCTTACGAATTTGCGCTATTCTTGCTCCTATTTCTTTCTTAGAACCAAGTCCCGAAACTATAGTAGTATTTTCTTTATCAACAACAACTCTTTTTGCTTGTCCAAGAAGATCTATTGTGGCTTTATCTAACTTCAATCCTGTTTCCTCTGTTATTACAGTTCCACCTGTAAGAATTGCTATATCTTGAAGCATTTCTTTTCTTCTATCACCAAACCCAGGAGCTTTTACTGCTATAACTTTAAGAGTTCCACGAATTTTATTAAGGACTAAAGTAGCAAGCGCTTCACCTTCTATGTCTTCAGCAATTATCACAAAAGGTCTACCAGTTTGAACTACCTTTTCAAGTAAAGGGAGTATTTCCTGCATAGAACTTATCTTCTTATCTGTGATTATTATGTAAGGATCTTCGAGAACCCCTTGCATCCTCTCGGTGTCAGTTACAAAATAAGGAGAACTATAACCTCTATCAAACTGCATACCTTCTACAACATCAAGAGTTGTATCTGAAGATTTACCTTCTTCAACTGTAATAACTCCATCTTTTCCTACTTTTTCCATAGCATCAGCAATTAAATCTCCAATTTCTTTGTTACTTGCAGATATTGAAGCTACTTGCGCGATTTCTTCTTTAGTATTCACATGTTTTGCAACTTTCTTAAGCTCATCAATAACTGCGGTAACAGCTTTTTCAATTCCTCTTTTTATGTGGTTTGCATTTGCACCTGCTGTAATGTTCTTAATGCCTTCGTTTATCATAGATTGAGCTAAAACTGTAGCAGTTGTTGTTCCATCACCAGCAATATCATTTGTTTTGGATGCCACTTCCTTTACAAGTTGAGCTCCCATATTTTCAAAAGGATCCTCTAATTCTATTTCCTTTGCAATAGTCACTCCATCATTTGTAACTGTAGGAGATCCAAATTTTTTGTCTAAAACAACATACCTACCCTTAGGTCCAAGAGTAACTTTCACAGCATCCGAAAGTTTGTCAACACCACTTTTCATAGCTTTACGGGCTTCATCATTATAAATTAATTGTTTTGCCATGTTGTTTCTCCTTTTACTCTATTATTTATTCTATTATTCCCAAAATATCATCCTGTGACATAATAAGATGCTCTACATCATCAATTTTGACTTCAGTTCCTGAATATTTTCCGAAAAGAACTTTGTCCCCCCTTTTTACTTCTAAACCTATTACTCTACCATCTTCAGTTTTCTTTCCAGTACCTACAGCAACAACTTCACCCTCTTGCGGTTTTTCTTTTGCAGTGTCCGGAATGATAATACCACCTTTTTTTACTTCCTTAACTTCGCATGGCCTAACTAAAATCTTGTCAGCTAATGGTCTGATCATCTTCACTTCCTCCTTGATTTTTATATTAGCACTGTTAACTAACGACTGCTGATTATACAATATTAAAATGTTTTTTGTCAATACATCGAAATCAAGAAATATGAAGTAAACAAAACCTGAAAACATGATATTAGAAGTACCTAATACATTTAATTTTAAACATGCTGTTGAAAAACATTTTTTTATGTTCACATTGATTGACAAGTCATGTGCACTTATTGCATAATAGTCTTTTCAGAATATTGGTGCAATTTTACTTCACGTAAGTTAATGATGCATAACGTAGTAAAGTGTTTCTTGCATATATCATTGTTGTTCACAGTAGTAGTAGGAGGTGGAAACAAATGGCAGTACGGTTACGGTTACAAAGAAAAGGGAAACCTAAAAAACCTTGCTACAGGGTAGTAGCAATCGATCAAAAAGCGAAAAGAGATGGAAAGCCAATCGAAATTCTTGGTCAGTATGATCCTATTATAAAGAAAAACAATAAGATCAATATGGCAAGAGTGGATTATTGGTTAAATACTGGAGCAAAGGCTTCAAAAATAGTAAGTGTATTAATTAAAAAAGTCACGCACTTTAATTGTGAACAATAGTTCGTGTTTTTTACGTTAGAAGGAGGACAAGGTTTATATGAAAGATTTAGTATTTTTGATTGCAAAATCACTAGTTGATAATCCAGAACAAGTAGAAGTTAGAGAAATTGCTGGAGAAAAAGCTACTGTCCTAGAATTAAAGGTTGCTGATGTAGATAGAGGAAAAATTATTGGAAAAGAAGGGAGGATAATAAAAGCAATAAGAATTATTGTAAATTCGGCTTCTGCAAAACTAGATAAAAGATCAACTGTTGAGGTTGTTGAATAGAAAAATGAAACATAATGATCAGGATTTAAGATGGAAAATTTCAGATATTTTAGGTTTCGAAGTTTTTAATCAACAAGGTATTAGATTAGGTTTTTTTTGCGATATTATGTCAACTAATAGCAGTGACATTTGGGTCGTGAAGGACTGTAACGAGAAAATTTTAATTCCTGCACTTAAAGGCATAGTAAAAGATGTAAATGTTACGAGAAAAAAGATCTTCATTACACTGCCTAAAGAATACGATGATATATATGGTTGTATAAGATCAGCAGATGGTGTTTTTTCTGAACATAACGGTTATTTTACATATGAAGATTGATGTTCTTACAATATTTCCACAAATTTTTATCGGTCCTTTTACAGAAAGTTTAATCGGTAAGGCATTAAGAAAAAAAATTTTAAGAATTGATTTAGTTAATATAAGATCTTTTTCGAAATGTAAAAAGGTAGACGATAGACCTTTTGGTGGTGGTGCTGGTATGATAATAAAGCCAGAACCTCTATATGATGCTATAAAAAGTACAGGAGTAAAAAGAAAAAATGGGCTATACAAAAATCCGTATATAAAACCTTATGTTGTATATATGTCTCCTCAAGGAAGGACATTAAACAACGATATTATAAAGTATCTTGTGAAGTTTAAGCATTTAGTTGTTATATGCGGTCATTATGAAGGTATTGATGAGCGTATTGTCAATTATATAGATGAGGAAATATCTATAGGTGATTACGTTCTAACAGGAGGAGAGGTACCAGCTATAGTTTTAATTGATAGTATTGCAAGAATGCTTCCAGGTGTTATTAAAGAAATATCTTCGGTACAAAACGATTCTTTCTATAATAATATGCTTGATTATCCAAGTTATACAAGACCTGCAATATTTAGAGGTCATAAAGTTCCAAAAGTTCTTTTGTCTGGAAATCACGAAGAAATAAATAAATGGAGACAGGTAGAGGCTTATAAAAGAACAAGAGAGCGTCGTCCAGATTTGTTAAAAACAAAGGTGTGCAGAACGAAAAACGAAAACTGAATTGTGATTTTTCGGTTTACATAGGAGTAGTAAAAATATGTCATTATTAGATCAAATTCAAATGACTCAAACGAAAAAACTAGAAGTTAACTTTAAACCAGGCGATCAATTAAAAGTACATTTTAAAGTAATCGAAAATGAAAATGAAAGAGTACAAGTCTTTGATGGAGTTGTTATACGTATAAGAGGTAATGGTATTTCAAAAACATTTACAGTAAGAAAGATTTCTTTCGGCATAGGGATCGAAAGAATTTTTCCATTTCACTCACCGCGTATTGATAGAATTCAAGTTATAAAACGTGGGAAAGTGCGTAGAGCAAAACTCTACTATCTAAGAAATCTTTCAGGAAAAGCTGCAAGAATTTCTGAAGATTCATTTCAAAAAGACTCTAGAAAAATTAATAAAAGATGATCATGACTTTTTTGCTATTTTTGTAGATAGTTTCTGTATTCCTAAAGATATAAAATGACTGCTGTGTTGTTAGTACTTTCTTTTTATAATAGCGCGCAACGTGCATCTTTTTATTTCATGCTCACAATTACATTTGACAATAATGTTAATGCAAATGCGTTAAGTGGCTGCATCCAAAAATTGTCATTTATTTTCCAAGGTATTGCTTCTATAAAAGTTGCTATGATAGCACTAATAAGTGCAAATTTCCAATTAAATATAAAGATACCTATTAAAAAACAAACTAAAAAACATGCTGTAGTTCCTTCCAAAGTTTTATTTGTAAAGAAAATCGCTCTTTGTTTCCCAAAACTTTTACCAACTAAAGCTGCTATAGAATCGCCAAATACAAGATAAAGAAAACTTACAAGAACCATGTATTTATTTGAAAACATCACTATTGTAAATAAAGCGCCTAACAACGTACCTATTAGACCACTTGGTCTATCAATTTCTTCAGCTCTATAATATCCTTTGAGATTATTTTTAAAAAAACTATTTAGTTTTGGAACTTTAAACCTCAAAAACTCAAAAAAAATGACAGCTATAACTACGATTGAAATTCCAATCATAACTATTATCTTTGGAAAATACCAATACCCAAAAACATATATGAGAATTGCAAAATGAATTTCTTTTCTTTTTATTTCATCTTTTGGAATCATACTTCAACTCAATTTATAAAAAAAATAAAAGTACCTGATAGATAAAAAATTTTATCACTATTTTTATTTACGTATTTTTTGATTCGAACGTATCACTAAAAGATTTTATTACAAATACCATAGCAAAAGAAAAAAATATTGTAGCAAGAATAATACTTAATGCTCTTTTTGCAACAAGAGCTAATGCAAGTTCCAAAGCTAAAAGACCAAAAAGTGTTGTGAATTTTATTATAGGATTCATTGCAACAGAAGCAGTATCCTTAAATGGGTCACCAACTGTGTCTCCTACAACTGTAGCTTCATAAAGTTTAGTCCCCTTTTCACATAAATCAATTTCAACATATTTTTTTGCGTTATCCCAAGCACCGCCAGCATTGGCCATAAATATTGCTTGAAAGAGACCAAATAGTGCTATTGAAATAAGATAACCTATAAAAAAATAAGGTTCAATAAATGCAAATGCAAGTGTTGTAAAAAAAATAACGAGAAACAAATTTATCATTCCCTTTTGAGCATATTTTGTACATATTTCAACAACTTTTTTAGAATCTTCTATAGAAGCTCTATCTGTAGTACCATCAAGTTTGATGTTATTTTTAATAAACTCTACAGCTTTATATGCACCAATCGCTACAGCATGATTAGAAGCTCCAGTGAACCAATAAATAATTGCTCCACCAGCAATTAGCCCCAATAAGAAAGGCGCATGTAGTAAAGATAAATTTTCAAGACCAGTAGTAAGACCATTTGTAAGAATAACTATAGTTGAAAATATCATCGTTGTTGCACCTATTACAGCGGTCCCTATGAGGACCGGTTTTGCTGTAGCTTTAAATGTATTACCTGCTCCATCATTTTCTTCAAGCAATAATTTTGATCTATCAAAAAATGGTTTGAACCCAAAACATTTTTCTATAGTTTTGTTAATATCCGGAACGTTCTCAATAAGTGAAAGTTCATATATTGACTGTGCATTGTCACTCACAGGACCATAAGAATCAACAGCTATGGTAATAGGACCCATGCTCAAAAATCCAAAAGCTACAAGTCCAAATGCAAATATAGAAGGAGCTACCATAATTGAATTAAGACCATTTAAGCTTATTACATAAGCAACACTCATAAGAATTATCATCAAAATGCCCATCCAGTATGCACTAAAATTTCCAGCTGTAAGACCTGCAAGAATATTAAGCGATGCACCTCCGTGTTTTGAAGAAGTAACAATATTTTGTACAAAAGCACTTTTTACAGAAGTAAAAATCTTAACAACCTCAGGAATAATTGCCCCGGCTATTGTTCCACAACTTATAATTAGTGAAAGCTTCCACCATAAAGTTCCACATCCTAAATTACAGATCAATAAGTTAGAGACAATAAAAGTTAAAACTATTGATACTACAGAGCTTATCCAAACAAGAGATGTTAAAGGAGCTTCAAAATTAAATTTTTCTAGGTGAAAATATTTTATCTTTGTAAATATAGAATTGATTGCATAGGAAACAGCGCTTGACAAAAGCATAGTTAGACGTATTGCAAAAATCCAAACTAAAAGTCTAGCTTGAAGATCAGTATTATTTACAGCAAGTATTATGAATATTACCAACGCTACGCCTGTAACTCCATAAGTTTCAAAACCATCTGCGGTTGGACCAACAGAATCTCCTGCATTATCTCCAGTACAATCTGCAATAACTCCAGGATTTCTTGCATCGTCCTCTTTGATGTTGAATATAATTTTCATTAAATCTGAACCAATATCCGCAATCTTCGTAAATATTCCACCAGCTATCCTGAGTACTAATGCTCCTAAAGATTCTCCAATTGCAAATCCTGTAAAACACGCGCCTGCAAGATCTGAAGGAACAAAAAGTAAAATTCCAAGCATTATAGATAATTCTATACTTATTAAAAGCATTCCTATGCTCATACCAGCTTTGAGGGCTATTGTATGCAGAAAAAATGGGTTTCCTCTAAGGCTTGAAAATGCACTTCTCGAATTCGCAAAAGTATTAATTCTCATACCAAACCAAGCGACTGTGTAACTACCTAAAATTCCTATAATACTGCATATCACTATTGTAAAAACTTTCATTATTTCAAAATGTTGTAATAACCAAAAGTAAATCAACATTATAATAATCAATAAAATTTCAAGCATGATTATAAACTTACCCTGGGTTATAAGATAAGTTTTACAGGTTCCATAAATAAGTTCTGAAATAGATTTCATAGAACTATGCACTGGAAGATTTTTAATGCTCAAAAAATGGTAAATTCCAAATAACAAACCAAAGACGCAAATAAGAAAACCAAACAACAAAAGTGTTTTGCCATTGACTGTGCCTCTTAAGAAACTAACAGAACTTAAATCTGGAGTAACTAAATTAATATCACTCGCAAAAGATAAATCAATTACTGTAATCAAAAAAATGAAGATTGCTAAAATTTTTTTGAGACGAGAACCTTCTTTCAACATAATTCCCCCCCATCAAGATTTATATTTTTACATTTTTTCTCTACGACTTCGTTAATTATACTTATTTCTGTATTTACTTTCATATATTTCTAATTTATTTTAACAATTATTTTTCAATTGCCTCAATATATTATTTTACAAGACATACTTCTAATCTATAAAAAATTCAGAAGTCATGATCATAATTTCTCAAGTTCTTTAATTTTTTTTATTCTTCGTAAATGTCTTTCATCAAATGGAGTATTAAGAAATATTTTTATTCTATTGCATATTTCAGTTGCAGTAGTACCCCATGAACCTAAACATATGATATTAGCGTTGTTGTGTTGTGCTGCAAATTTTGCACTATTTTCATCCCAACAAACAGCTGCAATGATTCCTTTAATTTTATTTGCTGCAATAGACATACCTATACCTGTTCCACAAATAAGAACTCCTCTGTCTACCATTTTATTTACAACAGCATATGCAACATTGTAGGCATAATCTGGATAGTCGCAAATTTCAACTTCAGATGAAACAAACTCTTTAACGTCATATCCCATCACATCTTGCAAATTTTTTTTAATTTTATCTCTCATTGTTATTGCAGTATGATCTGTGGCAAATGCTAGTTTTTTTATCATATTCACCATTTTACGCTGACCTTTTACTTACAAATCATCATAACGTCATCTAATTAATATTTCCATGTCATTTCTATATTAAACAATTCAAGAAATAAGTTCACAACATTCTAACAAATGAACATTTCATAATTATATATTTTTTACTATTACATGAAATACTCAATAATTTTTGTAAATACTTCTATTTCTAAACTAGCACTACCAACTAATATACCATCTACATTAGAGGCCCCTACAAAATTCGATATATTATTTAGGTTAATAGACCCTCCATAAATAATTCTAGCACTTCTAATAACACTTTTATACATTTTACTGTAAGTTTTTTTTATAAAAGAATGAACATTTTGAATTTGGTCTAAAGTAGCGATATTTCCTGTTCCAACTGCCCATACTGGCTCGTAAGCTATAACAACTAAAGACGCAGATTTTTCTGTAAGATTAGATAATGCAAGTGTTAGTTGTTTCTTTATAACGTCAAATGTCATATTCTTCTCTCTTTCTTCAAGAGTTTCTCCTATACAAAGTATTGGAATAAGCCCAGCTGAAAAAGCTGCGTTTATTTTTTTATTTATATTATTGTCACTTTCTCCAAAGTACTGTTTACGTTCTGAATGACCTATTAGAACATAAGTACAGCCAACATCTTTTATCATTAATGGAGAAATTTCACCAGTAAATGCTCCTTCTGTTTTCCAAAAAAGATTTTGTGCTCCAAGATTAATATTTGAATTCTTTATTTCTCCATTTACAGTATGAAGTGCTGTAAATGGAGGACAAACCACAATCTCAATATTCCCATCTGCATTAGAAATTGTTTTTTTTAAAGATCTTATGATTTCTAAAGAATCAGAAATAGTTTTATTCATTTTCCAATTTCCTACTATCAAAAATTTTTTCATAAAAATACCTCACTGATTTTATGGCGTAAATTGGCCACAACTTTTATATTTATCAATTAAACGTTCATCACAGCTACTTATATTAGACTAAAAATAAAAAGAGATAGAGACTATCAAAATAATGTAAGAAATTCAAGTATACAAAATATCAAAAAATATTTTTTAAATGATAAATCTTTAAAAAATTATAAATAATTTAAAATCATTAGCAAAATCCCAATAAAATTTGTATAATCTGTTTTTAGATTAATAAGTCCAATTGATTGTTTTATTCGTATTGCATAAAGTTTTTCAACATAGTTTTATTATGAATTTTATATACATTGATTTTAATTTTTACAGGATACGGGTTCAAGATGAATAAAATAACTTATTTACCAAAGCATAATTTAATCGAGAGAAAGTGGCATTTAGTAAACGCTAAAGGTAGAGTTTTAGGAAGACTTGCAGTAGAATTGGCATATCTTTTAAGTGGTAAGAACAAGGTTTTTTATACAAATCACATAGATTGTGGTGATTTTGTAATTGTTACTAATGCAATAGAAATCATTCTTACAGGGAAAAAGCTTAATCAAAAAACGTATTTTACACATTCTGGGTACCCTGGTGGAGCTAAATTAACAGATTACTCTGTTTTAATGGCTGAGAATCCTGAAAAAGCACTGTTTGCTGCGGTTAAGGGAATGCTTCCAAAAAATAAACTTGCAAGAAAACAAATTAAAAGACTTAAGGTGTTTAAATATAATAAACATGTGCATGATTGTCAATTAATACAAAATAAAAAGGGGAAAGAATGAGTGACATTTCTTGTACAAATGTTGTAGGGCGCAGAAAAAATGCAGTTGCTAGAACAAAAGTTTCTTGCGGTAATGGTAGAATCGTAATCAATGACAAATCTATAGACGAATATTTTAATGGTTTAGAAAGGTTAAAGAAAACAGTTTTAAAATCTTTTCAAATTTGGGATGGAGCGAAAAAGTACGATTTTCATATTAATGTTAATGGTGGCGGAGTTAGCGGACAGGCAGGCGCTGCGAAACATAGTTTGGCTAGAGCAATTTTAAAACTTAATAGTTCATTAAAAGTTGACTTAAAAAAAAATGGAGTTCTAACTAGAGATCCTAGGATGGTTGAGAGGAAAAAACCAGGTAGACCAAAAGCAAGAAAACGATTTCAATTTTCGAAGCGCTAGTATCTGTGTAGTTTCAGGAGCCATTGGAGTAGTTACTTTCGTCTTTTGTTATGAAAATGTTGTGCGGATGATTCTCTGTGAGTCCTGCTGGTGTTATTTTTACAAATCGCCCATTTTTTTGGAGTTCTTTTATAGTTTGAGTACCACAGTAACCCATTGATGCTCTTAGTCCACCTATTAATTGATAAACAACATCACTCACAAAACCTATGTATGGTACACGGCCTTCAACACCTTCTGCTACTAATTTTTTATTCTCAGTTTGAAAATATCTGTCACTACTTCCAGAAGCCATTGCAGAAGAAGATCCCATACCACGATAAGTTTTAAATACACGTCCATTATAAATCATATTTTCCCCAGGACTCTCCTTTGTACCTGCAAACAAAAATCCCATCATACAAACATTAGCCCCAGCAGCTATAGCTTTTGGAATATCACCAGAATACTTTATTCCTCCATCAGCTATAATTGGAATATTATACTTCAGTGCTACTTTATAACAATCATATATTGCTGTAATTTGTGGAACTCCAACACCTGCAATAACTCTTGTTGTACATATTGCACCTGGACCTATTCCAACTTTAACTGCATCTACCCCAGCTTTAATCAAATCTAGAGTAGCCTCTGCAGTAGCTATATTACCAGCAATTATCTGAGTATCAGAAAAAGTATTTTTTATCTTTTCTACAGCTTTCAACACTTTTTGACTATGGCCATGAGCTGTATCTATAACTAAAACATCAACACTAGCATCAACTAAAATTTTTGCGCGTTCAAGCATATCTCTCGTTACACCAATTGCTGCTCCAACAAGAAGCCTACCTTTATCATCTTTTGATGAATTTGGGAAACGAACAATTTTTTCTATATCATTAACACTAATGAGACTTTTTAAAATAAAATGCTTATCAACTAAAGGTAATTTTTCTATTTTTTTATTTTGTAATATTTTTTTTGCATCTTGAATAGAAATACCTATTTCAGCAGTGATTAGATTATTTTTCGTCATTATTTCAGAAATTTTCTTATTATTATCAATTTCAAAACGCATATCTCTATTAGTAACTATCCCAATGAGTTTACCATTATTTTCAACAACTGGGATACATGAAATACCATGTTTCATAACAAGCTCTTTAGCCTCATTAAGAGTGCTATTTTTTTTTAATGATAATGGAGAATGTATAATAATTTCATCACTTTTTTTAACACGATCAACTTCTATAGCTTGAGCTTCAATAGCGATGTTTTTATGTATTACACCTATACCACCTTCTCTTGCAATAGCAATAGCCATTTCTGACTCTGTTACAGTATCCATGCCAGCACTCATAATTGGAATGTTTAGTTTAATTTTTTTAGTAAGATTTGTATGTAACTGAACATCCTTAGGAAGTACTGCTGATCGCTGTGGAACTAATAAAACATCATCAAAAGTCAAAGCCTCTTTTAAAAACTTTTTATCCACAATACGTCTCCACTTTTAAAAAACTATTATTAATGCGAGATTATACTTATTTCATTTTTATTTTGCAAACGATTATTATCTATTTACAACTTATTCACTAATATTTTCTTACAACAAGAGTATAACAAAAATATATGCGAATAAAAACATTTTTTTATAAAAATACCCTTTTAAAAATATAGTCTATATTTTTAAACTGTGATTCAATATCACAGACATTCTTTATTTCTTGAACACTTAAATATTTCCTTATATTTTGACTTTTAAAACATATTTCCTCAAAAGATATTTTTCTTTTTTTTGCATTAAAAGCTAGTGATTGAACTATCTTATATGCAATTTCTCTAGACATCCCCTTATTAATAAGTAAAATAAGTAATGTTCCTGAAAAAATAACATCTTTTGTTTTATCTAAATTTATTTGCATATTTTTTGGATAAACTTTAAGATTCGATAACAAGTATTGCATTCTAATAAGCATATAATGCAACACTGCTGAAGCATCTGGTAACATAATTCTTTCAGTAGAAGAGTGACTTATATCACGTTCATGCCAAAGTGTAATATTTTCCATTGCAGTTATAGCATATCCTCTTAAAAGTCTAGCAAGACCACATATATTTTCAGAAATTATAGGATTTTTTTTATGTGGCATTGCAGAAGATCCTTTTTGTCCTTTAGTAAAAGGCTCTTCAACTTCACTAATTTCACTTTTTTGAAGATGTCTTATTTCTGTTGCTATTCTTTCAAGAGCTGTTCCCAAATGAGCAAGAGTTGAAAAATAAATTGAGTACCTATCACGCGGAATTACTTGTGTTGATATAGGTTCTGGTTTTAATTTCATTTTTTTGCATACATATTTCTCAATATTTGGATTTAAATGTGCCATAGTACCAACAGCCCCAGAAATTTTTCCATAGCTTACAGTTTCAAGGGTAAACTTGAGTCTGTCCAAAGATCTAATAATTTCAGAATACCAAGAAGCTACTTTTAAGCCAAATGTCATAGGTTCGGCATGAATTCCATGAGTTCTTCCAATGATTGGAAGCATTTTATATTTTTTTGCTAACTTTGATATTATAAATGCAAGGCGTTTTGTTTCACTTATGAGTAGATTTGTAGACTGCTTTAGTTGTGCTCCTGTAGCAGTGTCTAAGACATCAGAAGAAGTCATACCTAAATGCAAAAATCTACCTTCAGGACCTATGGTTTCTACAACAGCAGTCAAGAAAGATATCACATCATGCTTAACAGTAAGTTCAATTTTATTTATTCTTTCAATATCAATATAAGCTCTTTTTTTTATTATTTCTATAGCTTTTTTAGGAATTATTCCAATATTTGCCATAAACTCAGCTACAAAAATTTCAATTTCAAGCATCTTTTTAAATTTATTTTCAGAAGACCAAATCATAGCCATTTCAGGCATCACATAACGCGAAATCATTTCAAACACTCCGAAAAACCAGTTTAAGAGATATTTACATATAACTACTAATTTTTTTATTTTTTAAAAATTAAAACTCAAATAATACAACTAAAATAACACTGTAGTACGAGGAATAATTATTTTAAGTTCTCTATAATTTTTTTTATTGCCTTAGGATATATTTCGTGCTCTACATTCAAAACTCTATTTGCCAAATCATTTGGAGTATCAGTTTTAAGAACTTTCACTTCTTGTTGCATAATAATACTACCTGTATCATAACCTTCATCAACAAAATGCACCGTTGCCCCAGATTTAGTTTCTCTTGATTCTATAACAGCTTTATGAACGCGAATTCCGTACATCCCTTTTCCTCCAAACTTTGGCAGAAGTGATGGATGTATATTCAAAATTCTATTATGATAGGTATCGATCAAATTTCGACTAATAATTCTTGTATATCCTGCAAGGCAAATAATATCTACTTTTATATTTTGAAGTTCTCTTAATATCATGCAGTTTAAAAAATTTTCATTTTTTAATTCACTATTTCTCACACAGATAGTACTTATATTTTCACATTCAGCATATTTAATAGCATAAGCAGTAGGATTACTTGAAATAACTAGAATTACCTTTGCAATTTTTTTCAGTATTCCTCTTTTTGTAGCATTTATTATAGCTCTCATGTTAGATCCATTACCTGAGACTAAAATAGCAATATGTTTTATCATATAAGTTCGACACCTTTTTTACCTTTTTCAACAGTTCCTACTATTTTTGCATTTTTCAAAAAATTTTTAATCTGTAAAGCAACATCAGGATGTACAATTAAAATCATCCCTATACCCATATTAAAAGTCCGATAAATATCCTTTTCTGATGTACCTTTTTTTCTTTGAATAATTTTAAATATTTTAGGAATTTCCCATGAATTTTTATTGATCACAACTTTTATTCCTTGTGGTAAAATTCTTTTTATTTTATCGTAAAAACTGCCACCAGTAATATGAGCAATACCTGATATGTTTTGCGTTTTTGTATTAAATTTTGCAAGCGCTCTAAGAATTTCTTTAACATAAATTCTTGTAGGAGTCAGTAGCTCTTTTGAGTATTGTTTTAGTTCAGCATCTGAAAAAATATTTCTAACTAAGGAGTAACCATTTGAATGAAGCCCACTTGAAGGTAATCCTATTACAACATCACCTGGTTTTATTTTGTCTCCTTTTATCTCATTATCTGCTTCTACTATTCCTACTGAGAAACCTGCAATATCATATTCACCATCCCTATAAAATCCAGGCATTTCAGCAGTTTCTCCACCTATAAGCTGTGAATCTGCTAATTTACACCCTATAGTTATACCTTTAATAACTTGCTCTGCTTGAACTACATCTAATTTACTGCATGCAAAATAATCTAAGAAAAAAAGTGGTTTTGCTCCTGAACATATTATGTCATTTACATTCATTGCAACTAGATCTATTCCTATGGTACTATGTTTATTGAACATAAATGCAAGTTTTAACTTTGTACCTACTCCATCAGTTGAACTAACGATGTTATATTTTGTTCCTACAATTGGAAACGATCCACCAAAACCTCCGATTTTTGGAAATTTTTTTCTGAGTTTTTTTATAAACTCATTACTTGCATCAATATCTACACCAGCTTCTTTGTACGCATTAAACATATAATTTTTGAACACACCTTTCTACATTTTTTTAAATTTTTAACATTTGATATAAATTTAAAAATTATTTTCTACTACCTAGTTTTATAGCTTTACTGCCATTTTTACACATAGGACATTCATCTTCTTTATAATTTTTTACTTCAATATTCAAAAGAGAAAAACTTGGTACTCCAAAATTAATTTTTTCAGTACTTCTATCAATAAGCGATGCAATACCAATTACATCCACAGATAGTGTCTTAATAGAATTTATAATTTCTTTAACAGAAAGTCCAGTTGTTATAACGTCTTCAACTATTAAAACCTTTTCACCTCTATTTATTGAAAATCCCCTTCTTAGTGATACATTACCATCATTAATTCTTTCAGTAAACACTGAGCGAATTTTTAGTATTCTTGCCATTTCATAACCTACAATGATACCACCTATTGCAGGTGATATTAAAACATCCGGTTTTATACCGCCATATTTTTTTATTTTAATTATAAGTTCTTCAGAAATACATGCAGCTTTTTCTGGATATTGTAAAATTAGAGCAGATTGAAAGTATGTATCAGAATGAAGTCCACTTGATAGTTTAAAATGTCCATCAAGAAGTGCATTGCTTCGCTTAAATAATTTTATAAGCTCATTTTGTTGCATTAATATTGTCCTCTTGTTTTATCAATTTTTAGATAAAATAAACTTTGTATCAAAATAATTTTTTAAAAAATTACTTTATCATATTAATATTTTCATAAATATTTTTTGTAACATCAGCTGGATTTATAGCTTCTAATATTGGCCTTCCTATGATTATAAAATCAGCACCTGCATTTATAGCGGTTTCAGGGCTAGCTATTCTTTTTTGATCATCATGATTTTTGCTTAGCCTAATTCCAGGGACTGCAACATCAAATTTTTCACCACATTCTTTTTTAATTAGTGCTACCTCAAGCGGTGACGATATTACACCATCAACACCACAAAATTTCGCAAATTTTGCTCTTTTTATTACTTCTTTCGGAGTTGCAGTTTGGCTTGTCAAAGTAGTTACAGCCCATATTTTAGGTTTATTTTTAACTTGTGTTGCAGCTCTAAGCATTTCTTCACCTCCTACAGCATGAACTGTTAAACTAAAAATACCTAACTCTTTTGCGGATTCTACTGAATGCCTTACTGTATTTGGTATGTCATGAAATTTTAGGTCTAAAAATATTTTTTTTCCATTATCTTTTATTATCTTTATAACTTCTTTACTAAATCTCAAAAACAGAATAGGTCCTAATTTATAAATATCAATATAAGGACTTGTATCTTCTACAAGTTTTTTTGCCTTTTCTAAACTATAAACATCAAGTGCAAGTATAATTTTTTTTATTTTCATTTTTTATTATAATTTGACGTTTGTTGCATAATTTTATATATCTTTACACCTTTATTTTAATATTTTACTATTGACAATACCAATTACTTCTTTTATTGATTTTATGCTTTTACATTTTAATATAAATTCAATCTCATTGATAATTTTTATTAGATTTTTAGGAGAAACTAAACTTGCACTTCCAACACTAACTACTGATGCTCCTGCAAGCATAAACTCAATTGCATCCTCCCCAGTCATTATACCACCGCAACCAACAATAGGTATTTTTATACGTTGATAGGCATTATATACGTGGTATATAGACATCGGTTTTATACAAGATCCTGACATTCCACCATTTATGGTTGAAAGTTTAGGAGTAAAATTTTTGACATTTATAGCCACTGCAGGATAAGTATTTGTAAGTGTAACAGCATTTGCACCAACATTTTGCGCTGCTAACGCAAGTCTAGGGATATCAGCAACAAGTGGTGAAAGTTTTGCAATAATTGGAATCTTTAATATTTTTTTTACCCCTTTTATTATATTTTGCATTAAAGATAAATTATGACATATTGGTTTTTTTCTTAAATTTGGGCAAGATAAATTAAGTTCTACTGCTGATATAATGCTATTATTCTGCATATTTAGTATTTTTGCTATTTCTCTATACTCTTTTTCTGTGTTTCCAGCAATACTCACTATTATTGGTACTCCTATTTTACTTAATCTATCAAGAGGTTCATCTATAAATGACATTACACCAATATTTTGCAGTCCTATTGTATTTAACAATCCAGATTCAACCTCAACTATCCTTGGCTGTGGATTCCCAAAACGTGGATGTAAAGTTATTGTTTTTGTTATAATGCCACCAAGCTTTTTTAATGGAATTAAATCTTCAGCTTCATATCCATATCCAAAAGTTCCAGATGCTGTGAGCACAGGATTCTTTAACTCGATTCCTAAAAAATTTATACCTAAATTCGGGATCATATTCATTTATATATTACGCGATATTTACTTATATTTCTTATAAACTATTTAATCATTTGATAGAAATAAAAAATTTAAATTCTATTTATATTTTATTTGTACTAGACAATAATCATAGATCAATATCTTCTATTCTAAAAATAGTACCATCTCTACATACCCTTTTATTTTGTCCTTTTACTTTTACTACACATCCTTGACAATTACCTATACCACATGCCATTTTTTCTTCAAGAGAAGCAAATCCATTTATATTTTTTTCTTTTGCAATTTGAGAAACCTTTTTTAACATAGATGCTGGACCACAAACAAACAACGTATTATCATTTCTTAAATCTTTGTGCAATATATCGGTTATATAACCTTTATATCCTTGTGAACCATCTTCTGTAGAAATAATAATTTTCCAACCAATTTTCTTAAATTTTTCAAGACATAACAAATCTTTCTCTGAATAAACACCATAATAAATGGTACCACGAGTATTTAAATTAATAGCAAGAAAATAAAGTGAAACTATTCCAGTACCACCTGCTATAATAATAGGACTGAAATTACAACTTTTATTATTTATTTTTTGTGAAGAAGGAACAAAATTTAAATCGTAGTAACTATTACCAAGAGGTCCTAAAAGTTGTATCTTACCAGATTTAATTTTAGATAAATTTCTTGTACCGTCACCAATCACTTTATATAAAAAAATTATAGTATTTTTTTTGATATTATGGATACTTATTGGACGACGTAAAAAAACATTAGGGATACTAAGCATAAAAAATTGCCCAGGGTGACAATGTTTAACAGTAATTGGAGCCTTGATTTTTAGCTCAAAATAATTACCGTGCACTTTTACGTTAGAGATTATTTTATAATTTTTGTCAAATTTTTTATTCATTTTATCTTACACTTATCATAAAATATCAATACTTTCTATTAAACTTGCCAAACTATTCTTCCTGCTACTATTGTCATAACAACACCGCCTTTAAACCATCTCCCTATAAATGGGGAATTTTTACTTTTAGAAACGATATTTTTTTTTGTTAATTTATATGAATAATTTGTATCTATTATCGCAATATCTGCAGTGCTTCCAGATTCAAGAGAACCTTTTCCATCGAGACTAAAAATTCTTGCAGGATTACAAGTTATCTTCGATATTGCACTTGAAAAACTCAAAACTCCGGTATCAACAAGTTCATTTAAGATGAGACTTAAAATTGTTTCAAAGCCTATAATACCAAAGGGGGCTAAATCAAATTCTTTATTTTTTTCCTCTTGAGAATGTGGAGCATGATCTGTAGCTATACAATCTATAGTTCCATCAAAAAGACCTTGTTTTATGGCATCTATATCTTTCTGTTCTCTCAATGGAGGATTCACTTTTGTGTTTGTATCATAAATTTTTACAACATCGTCAGTCAAAGTAAAATAATGCGGACAAGTTTCTGCTGTAACCTTTATACCTTTTTTCTTAGCTTCCCTTATTATACTTACAGATCCTGCAGTTGAAACATGAGCAATGTGCAAATATCCGCCTGTGAGCTCCGCAAGCATAATATCACGACTTATCATAACTTCTTCAGCTTGCCTCGGAATACCTCTCAATCCAAGTATCATAGAATTTTTACCTTCATTCATAACGCCATTTTTACTTAATTCTTTATCTTCACTGTGTGAAATGACTGGCAGCTTAAACATTTTTGTATATTCTAGAATACGACGCATAATCTGCGAATTCGATATTGGGAATCCATCATCGCTTACTGCTATAATTCCAGCTCTTTTCAGAATACCTATTTCAGACAGTTCAGTACCTTGTGAATTCTTAGTTGCACATCCTATAGGGAAAATATTTACAAGTCCTTCTTTTTGAGCTTTTAAAATAACAAACTCAGCTGTCGGAGCATTATCAATAAGTGGTCTGGTATTAGGCATACAAAGAATAGTGGTTATACCACCCTTTGCAGCAGCACATGTACCAGTGTAAATAGTTTCTTTTTCTTCATATCCGGGATCTCGCAAATGAGCATGAACATCAATAAACCCTGGAACTGCAATTTTCCCTTCACCATTAATAACTTTATCGGCATTATTTGAAAAATTTGAAACAATTTTATCATCCTTAATGAAAATATCACCAATAAAATCTTTATCTCTAGAGGGGTCTACTATTCGAATATTCTTAATTTGAATATACATTTCCTCTCCTTGGATTCAAAAGATATAATACAGCCATTCTAACTGCTATACCATTTGTAACCTGTTCATTAATAACAGCATTAGAACTATCTGCAGCATCAGAAGATATTTCTATACCTCTATTCATTGGTCCTGGATGCATGACTAAAACTTTAGGTTTTGCCATAGCAAGTCTCTCCTTAGTTACTTGGTAAAGTTCTACGTATTCATGAACAGATGGAAATAAACTTTCAAATTGACGTTCAAGTTGTATTCTCAAAATATTTATAACATCTGCTTTTTTGATTGCTTCATCTAAGTCATAGTATACTTTTACACCAAGTTCTTCAATATTCAATGGAATCAAAGTTGGGGGGCCTACAACAGCCACTTCTGCTCCCATTTTTGTTAATGCCCAGATATTTGATTTTGCTACCCTTGAATGTAAAATATCTCCAACAAGCAAAACTCTTAAACCTTCAATTTTTTTCTTTTTTTCATATATGGTATACAAATCTAAAAGTCCTTGAGTAGGATGTTCATGAAAACCATCTCCAGCATTTATAACAGATGCAGCAAGATTTTTCGCAAGCATATACGGAGCTCCTGACATTGAATGCCTTATTATTATATAGTCCGCATTCATTGCTTCAAGAGTTTTTCCTGTGTCTATAAGACTTTCGCCTTTAATAACACTCGATGTATTTATTGCGACATTTACAACATCAGCTGAGAGTCTTTTAGCCGCAATTTCAAATGAAGTTCTTGTGCGTGTTGAAGGTTCATAAAAAAGCATTACAACAGTTTTCCCAATCAATGTAGGAGTTTTCTTCACAGATCTTGTAAAAAGACTTTTAAAAGGCTTCACTGAATCTAAAACTACTTGTAGATCTTTTTTATCTAAGTATTCAATACCAAGTAAATCTTTGCACTTAAAGGACATTTTTAATCCTTATTTTTACTGTATAATCTATAAAAACTTTTCTAACTATTCATAAACTCCGTCTACACCATCTGTTTCCACACATTTGACTTTTATAAACCCTTTAGCATTATTGTGTCTCACACCAACGTAATCTGCTTTTATTGGAAGTTCATGAGATCCTCTATCAATTAAAACTGCAAGCTTAATAGACTTAGGTCTACCAAAATCCATCAAAACATCTAAAGCTGCTCTTACAGTTCTACCTGTGTAAAGTACATCATCAACTAAAACTATACTTTTGTTATTTATATCAAAAGGTATTATAGTGTCCTTTATAACAGGTATTTTTAAATCATTTAGATCATCTCTATACAGAGTAATATCAAGTGTTCCAAACGGAATTTGATATTTATCACCAATGTCTGCTAGCCTTGTAATTTTAATAAGAATTTTTTTTGCTACGCATACACCATGGCTATGTATTCCTACAATTGCAATTTTTTGTATATTTTTGTTGTCGATAATAATATCGTTGGCAATTCTACATATTGCATTTTGAAATGACTTTTCATTAAGTATAATAGTATTCGCCACAACACTCTATCCTTTTAAATCAATTTTCTTAGATTTTTTCAAGAGACACAAATATTTTTTTAAACCATATTCTTTCAATTTTAAGTCTTCTTTAATAATATCATCTGACATTTTATCTTTAAAATTTCTAAGCTTTACTTTTAAGTTATCTGCTGTTACAGCTATAATTCGAGCGGCTAATATGGCGGCATTTGCAGCTCCAGCTTTTCCTATTGCAACAGTAGCCACAGGTACACCTTTTGGCATTTGTACTATTGAAAATAAAGAATCAAAACTTGATAAACTTTTACTATAAACAGGAACACCTATAACAGGAAGTATTGTCTCGGATGCGATAATCCCAGGAAGAGCAGCAGACATTCCAGCAACAGCTATAAAAACCTTTGCGTTTGAATTTTCTGCTAATTTAATGCACTGCTTCAAATGATTATGGGTTCTATGTGCCGAAGCAATATTTAAACTGTAGGATAATTTAAATTTTTTTAAAACTTCAATAGTTTCAGTGACCGACACTAAATCAGAACTTGATCCTATAATAATTGCCACATCAATTTTATTATTCACTTGGTATCCCTTCGCTTTCTTTTTTCAAAAACTTTAATAAGTTTCTTCCTATATCTTTTCTATAGTGCATGTTCTTAAAACTCACTAATTTAGCACTAGAATATACTTTATCTACAGCACTTTTTATATCTTCAGATACCGAAGTAATTCCTAAAACTCTTCCCCCAGATGTAATAAATCTACCATTATAAAATTGAGTTCCTGCATGAAATACTGTTGTGAATTTGTCATTTATACTATTGAGCCCTTTAATTTCAACTTTTTTTTCAAAATATCCAGGATATCCTCCTGAAACAAGTACTAAACATATTGAAAATTTTTTTTTCCACTTAATTTTTATACTTGAAAGTTTTTTATCTAAAATTGCATTACAAATATCAACTAGATCTGTGTCAAGTAATGGTAGCAATGCTTGTGCTTCAGGATCACCAAAACGACAATTAAATTCTAAAACATGCGGAGACGAATTACATAAAATTATACCGACATATAAAACACCTTTATAGTCAAGTTTTTCAGATTTTATACCACTAATAAGTTTACGAATTATATCTATTTCAATTTTTTTATTCAATTCCTTTGTTGCTAAAAAAGGAACAGGGACATACGCACCCATACCACCAGTATTGGGACCTTTATTTCCGTCATTTAATCTCTTATGATCTTGAGAAGCGGGCATCATCGAATACGATACTCCATCAGTAAATATCAGATATGAAAGCTCAGGGCCATCTATATATTCCTCAAAAATTATATTCTTCCATAGATCTCCTGATGTTTTATAATTTTCTATAACATGTTTAAGTATATAAAATGCATCTTCACGATTGTTGCATATATAGACACCTTTTCCAGCTGCCAATCCATCAGCTTTAATTACAATTTTTTTATCTTTGTTTAAACTTTCCACAAATTTAATAGCATCAGTAATTTTTTCAAAACTATTATACCGTGCTGTTGGTATGTTGTACTTTTGCATAAATTTTTTGGCATATATTTTACTCGACTCAAGTTTTGCTGCATATCTAGACGGTCCAATAACTTTTAAACCCCTAGATTCAAAATAATCAACTATTCCGTACGAAAGAGGCGTTTCAGGTCCAACAAATGTAAAATCTATATCATTTTCTTTTGCAAACGCTGCAAGTTTGTCAAAATCAGTAACTAAAATGTCTATATTTTGCGCAACGTTCAATGTACCACCATTACCAGGTGCACAATATATTCTCTCTATTTTAGGACTTTTCGAAAGTTGCAAACATATTGCATGTTCTCTCCCACCAGATCCTACAACTAATATTTTCATTTTGATTCCTTTTTTTATTTTTACCAATATTAAAACATTTGCTACATACAAAAGTAAAAATGCAAAGACACGCTTCACGTATATACAATGGTGACACTTATACAAAATGAAAAACTAATACTAAAAATAAACTTATCATATGTTAAAAGTTTCTATGCAATTCAATTAGCATCCAATTCTCTTGACACATATTCCCTAATGACACCAATTCTTTTAAGAACAGGTGGATGTGAATATTTTAAAAATACTTTAAATTTGTGTGGATACAAATTTGATAAATTATTAACTGAAAGTTTTTTTAAAGCGCTTATCACAGCTTCTGGTTCCTTATGAGTAACTACTGCATAAATATCAGCTTGATGTTCATATTTTCGCGAAAAATAATTTGATATTACAGAAAATACAAATGAAATTGGCGTGTACAAAAACATGCATAATACCATACCCATATATATCGGCTGAGTTTGCATGAAAAAAATCGCATAAATCCATTTTTGATGTATAAAAAGTGAGAAAATCAGAAACATAACCGCGATTGAAATAAACGAAAAAATAACATTTTTTATAATATGACCCAATCTAAAATGTCCCATTTCATGTGCTAAAATACTTGTTAATTCATCAACACTATGCATATGTATTAGTGTGTCAAACAACACTATTCTACGAAATTTTCCGAATCCAGTAAGAAATGCGTTTGATTTAACTGATCGCTTCGAAGCATCCATTTTAAAAATACCATTAATTTTAAAGTTCTCCTTTTTAGCGTACTTTTCAATGGAATTTTTAAGTTCTCCATCCTCTAGAGGAATATATTTGTTAAATAGTGGCATTATAACCACAGGAGATATAAAGATGACAAATAATTCAAATACAGTAGTCGCTATGAAAGCATACAACCATGCATTTTTATAGTTAACAAAGAAGTACAATACTACAGAAAAAATAATACCGCCAATTATTGATGTGATAATCCATGATTTTAGTAGATCTGTAATAAAAGTTTTTACGCTCATTTTATTAAAACCAAACTTCTCCTCTATCACAAATATACGATATACTGAAAAAGGTATTTTAAAAATTTCAGAAATAAAAAAAAGAATGCCTATAAAAACAATACCTGTAACTATATATCCAAATCCAAATGAAATAGCTATTGTGTTTATGTAACCAAAGCCACCTGAAATAATGAAAATAATTTCTGCTATCAAAAAAAGAGTAGAGTAAATCAAAAAAAATTTTGTATTGACTCTTAAATATTTTTGTGATCTTACATATTTTTCAATATCAAAATAACCATGAAACTCTTCTGGTATTCTCATCGAAACATTTTTGATATCAAGTAAATCCGCTATGCTTTCAAAAGCATACACTACAACAACAGAAAAAATTACAAAAAAAAGTGATACATTCATATCTTTGTTACCTTCCAGTTATCTAAAGATGCATTAATGTTCGCGGAATTGTACTATATTTTTTTCTACACTACAACCTTATCTCTATCTTCTTATTATGTTATAATTAATATTAGCTTGATGTAATATTAGTTTATAAGAACATAGTGACAATGGATAGAACAAGATATTTCATTACAATTGAGGGTGGAGATGGTTCTGGAAAAACAACTCAATCCTTACTTTTAAAAGAATACCTCAAAATAAAGGGTTATAGAGTGTTAGTTACTAGAGAGCCTGGAGGTACTGATTTAGCTGAAAACATAAGGAACATTCTTCTAAATCCAACATCAAAACTTGTGCCACTTGCTGAACTTTTCCTTTATGAAGCTGCTAGGGTTCAACATGTGAAAGAGATTATTTTACCAGCTTTAAAATCTGGTAAAATTGTCATATGTGATAGATTCACAGATGCCACAATCGCTTACCAAGGATATGGAAGGAGTCTGAGTTTAAGTTTTATAAATAAGCTTAATTTAGAAGCATCGTTTGGGTTAGTTCCTAATTTGACTATATATTTAGACATAGTTCCCCTTAAGGGGTTAAATAAAGCAAAAACTATTTGTGAAAAACAGTATCACTGGAAAGATGGTGATAGATTTGAAAAAGAATCGGTACAATTTCATAAAAGGGTAAGAAGGGGATACTTAAATCAAGCAAAAAAATATTCTACAAGAATAAAAATTATTAAAACGCAGAATGATCTTGAAAAAACACAAAAGTTAATAAGAAAAGTTGTAGACATGGAGTTATGATGTTTGAAGACATTTTGGGACAACAAAAAGTTAAAGAAATAATTTCAAACCAAATAAAAAACAATAAAATTTCCCATGCATATATATTTATGGGCCAAGATGGTATTGGAAAACGACTTATAGCTATTGAGTTTGCAAAGATTCTAAATTGTGATAATATAAATGAGTTAGGAATTGTAAATAAGAAGCCGTGTAAAAAATGTATATCTTGTAAAGAAATAGCAAAAGATATTCATCCAAATTTACATTTTATAGATTTTGCTAAACAATCTGAACTTGAGCAAAATGATTTAGCAAAGCAAAAAAATTTAAAAATTGAAACTATTAGATATATGCAAAAAAAAGTTGCTACAAAAATAGAAACTAAAAAATGGAAAATTTTTATAATAGATCCAGCTGAAAAAATGAATATATCAGCAGCAAATTCTTTACTTAAAACACTTGAAGAACCACCTAAAAACACCGTTACAATACTAATATCGAAACATAAAGAAACAATTCCTCAAACAATAGTTTCACGAACACAAGTATTATTTTTTCAGCCATTAAGCGATAATGAAATTTTAAGCTTGCTTACTTCAAAAAACTATTTCTCATCAACGTGTAGTGCAGAAATTGAAAAAATAATAAAACTAAGTGAAGGATCTATAGGTAATGCAATAAAGTTAATTAATGAAAACAAAAAAGATAATTTATGCTTGTGGCACAAATTTAAGAGTAAAAGTTTTTATATTTCAGATATTTTAGAGCTATCAAAAAGCATTTCGAAAAATGATGCTATTAAATCTATCGCTTTAATGACAGTTGAAATGAAACAAGAATTTAGAATATATCCTGGAAATACAGTTTTTAAAATGCTTGAATTACTAAACACTTCACGATCTTTGCTACTTAAAAATATAAACGTACGAATAGTACTAGACAATTTGTTTTTTGATTTATTAGCTTTAAAAAAAGACACTTAAAATGACACAAGATTTAAATATGGAGAAAAAATATTATCATGTCCACGCTTATAAAAATTATGCTCAGAAAGATCAAGGAAAAAATATATGCTAGCTGTGCTACTGATGCTGAGTATTTTAATCTACAACTTCGTGATGAGGTTATACTTGAAACAGAACACGGTATTGAAGTCGGGGTTGTATATGAAAAACTTGGAAACGCAAAAAAATACAAAATTCCTTTACATAAAATTTTAAGAAAAGTAACCATAGAAGATAAAAAACGAATTATTGAAAATGATGAGAAGAATTCTAAAGTATGGGATATTGTAATACGAAAAATAAAAGTACATAATTTAAATATGAAATTGACATGTGTTCAATATACATTTGATCGTTCTAAGCTATTTATATACTATACATCAGAAATAAGGATCGATTTTAGGGAATTTGTAAAGGACTTAGGACGTGTTTTAAAAACAAGAATACAAATGGTTCAAATAGGGGTAAGAGACGAAGCTAAAATACTTGGTGGTATAGGAATATGTGGACAAGTTTTATGCTGTCAGAATTTTTTAGAAGATTTCAATTCTGTGACTATGGATATGGCTAAAGAACAGGATTTGTCTCTAAACACAACGAAACTTTCAGGACTTTGTGGTAGACTTATGTGTTGTATATACTATGAAAATGAAACATACAAAAGTACTAAGGAAGGATTACCCAAACTTGGGACTGTTATTATGACACCTGAAGGGAAAGCAAGGCTTGTTGCTATAGATTGCATAAAAAACATAGTCACAGTAGATTTTAGTACTGAAGAGTTTAAAATGTTTACAATAAAGCAAATAACAAAATACATGAACACAATTAACATAAATGATGATGGCAATTAAATGAAAATAAAATTTTATATTACTACCCCAATTTATTATGTAAATGATGTTGCACATATAGGCCATTCCTATACTACAATAACAGCAGATATTATAGCAAGATGGAAGAGACTAAACAATTTTGATGTATTTTTTGTTACAGGTACAGATGAACATGGGGAAAAAATTGTATCAGCTGCCAAGAAAAAAGGACAAACACCGTTAGCTCTTTGTGATGAAATGAGTGAAAAATTTAAAAAAATATGGAATTTATTAAACATTTCATATACAAATTTTATACGTACGACAGAGAAAAGACACTTTATTGCCGTTGAGAAAATAGTTCAAACTCTATTTGATAAAGGATTTATATTTAAAAAAAAATACGAAGGGCTTTATTGTACAGGATGTGAAAGATTTTATTCCAAAAAAGATTTAGATAAAACAGGGTGTTGCTTTTTTCACAAAACAAAACCATTACTACAATTTGAGGAAAATTATTTTTTCAAATTATCAGCTTTTCAGAATTTAATTTTAGACAGAATAACTGATCCATATCATAAGGAGCATATAGAAATACTACCAAAAGAAAGAAAAAATGAAATTATAGGTAAACTGAAAATCGGTCTTGAAGATATAAGCCTATCACGAAGTATTGTTAAATGGGGAATACCACTTCCATTTGATAAAGAACAAACTGCATATGTTTGGATAGATGCTTTAATAAACTATGTGACTGGATTAGGATATCCTGAAGACATAAATAAATTTCAAAAATATTGGCCAGCAGATATACAATTAATGGCCAAGGATATTCTATGGTTTCATGCAGTAATTTGGCCAGCAATTTTGATTGGTGTAGAGCTTTCACCTCCTAAGCGAATATACGCTCACGGATTTTTTACTCTAAATGGAAACAAAATGTCAAAATCATTAAGTAATGTTATATCACCACAAGAATTAATTGATAAGTATGGTGTTGATGCCACAAGATATATAGTGAGTACTATTATACCTTTTGATTCAGATGGAGATATTTCATGGCATGAATTAACATTAAAATATAATGTAGATTTAGCAAATAATCTTGGGAATATGATTTCAAGAATAATCAAGATGGCTGCAAAATATTTTAATCTTAAAACTCCACATAAAATTAACAATTTAGATTTAGAATTAGTAAAAAAAATATCAAAGTTGCTTAAGGTAAGTTTTATAATAAATATGAACAACATACAGCTTCATAAAGCTGCTCAAAGTTTGCAAAATGCAATAACATTCATAAACAAGCAGATTGAATATGATACACCATGGAAAATAGCAAAGACAGATACTAGTAAACTCGCACATCATATTTTTTCTTATTTACAAGCTATAGATGTTATAGCTCTGTACTTACTTCCATTTATGCCAATATCAGCAAAAA
Organism: Candidatus Endomicrobiellum neotermitis; assembly: GCA_031282355.1. Taxonomy (GTDB): domain Bacteria; phylum Elusimicrobiota; class Endomicrobiia; order Endomicrobiales; family Endomicrobiaceae; genus Endomicrobiellum; species Endomicrobiellum neotermitis. The sequence continues at coordinate 47,721 of JAITDW010000003.1, forward strand.
AAATATGGTGTGCTACAGGTGCAAACGGTAATATAGATGAAGTTGCAAAAAAATATTTTAAAGATTTTATAATTCCTCAAGATGGATTTTCAATATCAGGATCACAACTACAAAATATGGAGAATCTTTTTTTACGTATTGTTTAAATTTACAACACAAATTAATTTTGTACGTTACCATTTTTTTTATTGTTTTTAGAATATAAATGTATTTGTAGTATTATTTTAATAAAAAGGTTATAAACACGTGATTATAGATACACACGCTCATATATCAGATATAAAGTTCGATACAGATAGAAAAGACGTTATACAAAGAGCTCTTGATTCTGGCATCGTAAAAATTTTTGAAATAGCTTGTCAAACAAAGTATTGGGACAAAGCCTTAGAACTTATAGAACTGAGCAATATTTTTGCAGCTTTTGGTATTCATCCTAATGATACTTCAAAAGCTTCAACGAAAGATTATAAAAGGCTTGAGTTATTGATTCAAAACAAAAAATGTGTGGCCGTAGGTGAAATAGGATTAGATTACCATTATAAATATTCTTTACAAAATATTAATATCCAAAAAGAATCATTTATAAAACAACTTAAAATCGCATGTAAGTATAATAAACCCGTTATAATTCACTGTCGCGATGCTTATGACATAATGTTGAATTTTCTCAAAAAATATAAATGCATTCCAAAAGGAGTAATTCATTGCTTTTCTGGTACATTAGAGCAAGCACAAGCATTTACAAAAATGGGATTTTTGCTTGGAATTGACGGTCCGTTAACGTATAAAAACTCAAGTGATTTAAAACAAGTTGTTTCTAAAACCAGTATAAATGAATTATTAGTTGAAACTGATTGTCCATACCTTACCCCACAAAAATATAGGGGACAGAGAAACGAGCCATCCTATATAATTGAAACTTTAAAAGAAATTGCACTAATAAAAGGTATATCTTTTGATGAAGCAGCTAATATAACTGTACTGAATACTTTGAAATTGTTCAATATAAAACTTTTATAAATTACATTGCTCTCTTCATGTTTAATAAAGAAGATAAGCTTATAAAAGAAACTCATCTGTATGTACAAAAAATAAGGCAGCATCATATATTTATACCGAGAACGGGAGTCGAACCCGTACGCTGCATAAGCAACTTGAGATTTTGAGTCTCACGTGTCTTCCAATTCCACCACCTCGGCTTTCTCAATATTATGTTTGTAGATTTATTAATATTTTCTGGAGCATAAGAAATTATTTTGGGATTGTATAAAAAAATACAAATAAAATCAAAGAACAAAGGAGACATTCTGATGGCTTAGAACAAAGTATAAAAAAGAGAATGAAATAAATATTAGTGTGTTTTTAATTGCTTTAGTAAATTGACCCTTGATTTTAAAAAAAACTCTACTGCTGTTTCAGATAAATAATCAGGATAAGACCATGGAAGTTTTATGAAACTGTTTTTTTTGTATATTGTTGTAACTTCTCCATATATTCCATCGCTAAGATGGATACGGTGACAATAATTTTTAGTTGTAACAAGGATAACATTTGCAGGAGTTATATACCCAGGATCAATATTAATTTGTCTTCTATGATTTATAGAAAATTCATTTTCGAGAGAATTAGTAATTTTTTTTATTTTTACGATAGTAGAAGTAAAAATCAATTTTATAAATGAAACCCATAAACGCCTCAATCCATTGCCCATTTCAGCGTTATAATAATTTGAAAAATTAAAAAAAATAGTGTCACTTATTGCAGCAATCTCACCAAACTCTTTCTCTAAAAGTGAAAAAGTTGCTTGTTTGACTCTTTCATTTGAGAAAATTATACCACAAAACAATTTTACTTTTTGTGGTGCTCTTATAACTCCCATATTTTTCTTCCTATGTATTTTTTAACATATACAGAGACTATTTTATAAATAACACAAATATTTCACTATAATGCTTGCAAATAATATTGAATAAACATGCTCCTACATGAAGCAGATATTTTTATTTTCATTCATTTTATTTCTTCAACTGAATAAAATTATTTAATCTAACAGTAAATAAATGTCTTCTTTTACTGAAAATACATAGAATCAATTTATATGAACAGTCCTTTTTCATTATTTTATAATTTTTTTATATGTTTCATTTTTTATATTTTATGTGTCTCGCAAAAGTCGATTTTACAAATTTTGAAAATATTTTTTATAATAATCTAATTTTTCACTATAGTTTTTCAGTTTTTATAAATATGTATTTTCTTCTTTAGGAAATTGTCCACTTTTCACTTCGTTTATGTAACTATTAACTGCAGTTTTTATTATTTCACCAACATTTGCATATTTTTTCACGAATTTAGGTGTAAAATCAGTAAATAATCCAAGCATATCATCAATCACTAAAACTTGTCCATCACAATAAATACCAGCACCTATACCTATAGTAGGAATTTTCAAACGTTGAGTAATTTCTTTAGCCACCTGTTCTGGAACTGCCTCCAAAACAATTAAAAACACACCAGCTTTTTCTAATGCTTCAGCATCAGAAATTATTTTGCTACGTGCTTTTGCAGTTTTACCCTGTACTTTAAACCCACCAAATTTATTTATTGACTGTGGTGTAAGACCTAAGTGACCAACTACTGGGATTTTTGCATCTACAATTGCCTTAACACTCTTTATGACTTCAGTACCACCCTCGATTTTTACAGCTTCTGCACCTCCTTCTTTTACAATTCGTGCCGCATTTCTAACAGCATCTTCCACAGTTATCTCATAAGACATAAATGGCATATCTGTAACAAGAAGAGCTCCATTATTTCCTCTTTTTACAGCTTTTGTATGATATACCATATCGTCTATGGTAACTGGAAGTGTATTTTCATAACCAAGCTTTACATTGCCAAGTGAATCTCCTACGAGCAAAATATCAATATCTTGTGAAGAAATAAGTCTTGCAATAACATAGTCATAACACGTTAACATTGTTATTTTTTCACCAACTTGTTTTTTATCTAAAATAGTTAAAATCGTTTTTTTTATCATAAAATCCACTCCTTCTATTATAAAATTTTCACTTTTTGATGTTTAAGTGACAACAATTTTTCATACAAAATATCCTTAATTCTATATTTTAAAACTGGATGTTTCAAACTCCAAGCTATTTCACAAAGTGGAATCAATACAAAAAGTCTATTTTGCACTTCTTTATGCGGTATCGTCAAAGAATAACTATTAACAATTTGATCTCCAAAAAATAAAATATCAACATCAATGATGCGTGGTCCCCATCTGACTGTTGTATTGATACGCCCCATAGTATTCTCAACGTATTTTACAAAAGAAAGCAATTCTTTAGGATTTAAAGTCGTTTGAACCTCAACTACAGCATTATAAAAATATCTTTGATGCAGTCTTCCTACTGGAGATGTAATGTAAAAAGATGATACTTTTTTTATACATATAAATCCACTACTTCGAATAATTAACAAAGCTGATATGATATTATCTCTTCTATTACCTATGTTCGACCCTAAGCTTAAATACACAACAATATTTTGCTTAACCATATTCAAAACTCTTTCCTTTAAAGTGTGATAACAACGCGTGTTTAGAGAGTGCAAAAACATTTTACATTAAATAACAAAAACTTAAAAATATTTTTTGAATTAGCATATGCGAAAAAATTTTCTACAAATTTTCATTTTGATTTATTTAACAAATGTTTGTAGAATAAGCTTTATGAAATTATGTAAATCTATCAGTAGAAACAAAAATAATGCGTATAAAATTTTTATATCAAAACAAAACGAGTTACAAGCAAAAAAATTTGCTCGTGTACCTTTTAATAAACGTATTGTGGTTGTTCCACATTGTATGAGAAATACTTTAACTTGTATTGCTATTGAAAATAAAGGTTACTGTACGTGTAAAGAATGTGGTGGATGCAAAATTGGAGAAATAAGTAAGCTTACAAAAAAATTGAATTATAGTGCTTTGTATGTTTTAAAAGGTGGAAGAATAATTGAAAATATTATAAGAGAACAAAAACCACAAGCTGTAGTTGGTATCGCCTGTTTTTTTGAGGGTAAACAAGGCTTTAAACTATTGAGGAATAAGAACCTTACAGTTCAATTCATACCTCTTAGTAAAGATGGCTGTACAGCCACGGACATAGATCTACAAGAAGTCAAAATTATATTAGAAAGAATTGATAGTACAAAATAATGTTTAACAAAGATTATAAACAGAGTAGTCAATGCTAAAAGCTAAAAATTCATGAAAAAGAGCATATGTGAATTTCATCGTTGATTAGCACTAGTCTGTATTTTCTATAGTTTTATTCGATATAATGTTAAAAAATGGTTGTAAGAGATATCATGTTAGTATTACATAAACTATTTTAAAAGTATGCCGTAATTAATGGAGGTTAAAAAAATATGTCTGAAAAGTTTTCATTTGATATTGTTTCTGAAGTAAATATAATGGAAATAGACAATGCCGTTAATCAGGCGCGCAAAGAGCTTTTAAACAGATTTGATTTTAAGGGTAGTAAATCTTCAATAGAATTGAATAAAAGTGAAAAAAAAATAATTTTGACCGCAGATAACGAACATAAAATGAAAGCCTTGAGAGATATCCTTGAAGGACGTTTAATAAAAAGATCTATTTCAATAAAGTCATTTAATTATAAAACACAAGAAAAAGCTTTTGATGGATGTGTAAGACAAATAATAGAAATTATTTCGGAGCTTCCTTCAGATAAAATAAGAGAATTAATAAAAATTGTAAAAAACTCAAAAATAAAAGTCCAGAGTCAAATAGATGGCTCAAAGATAAGAGTTATTTCAGATAAAAAGGACAGTCTACAAAAAGTGATATCTTATTTAAAGCAGATATCTTTTTCATTACCATTACAATTCACTAACTATAGATGAAAGATATTTGTACAAGTTTATGTTAAACTTAAAATAGTTTTAAAACAATAAGATGAGTATTTTTTTTGATGTGTCGTAAAATAAAAGAAGATAAATGTCTATTTGTGTATCCGTATATTGTAGAAAATCACAGGAAAAATAGTGAAAGTAATTATGAAAATTTTAAAATTATTATTTACGTGGATATTCATCTTTATGTCAATTTTAATTGTTAGATGTGATGTGTTAACAATAGATAAGTATATGGATGAAGTATTAAAGAATAATAATAATCTAAAATCTATACACTCAAAAATTGAGTCTTTGAAAGTGAACCTCGCTGAAAAGGAAAGAATATACTCATATTATTTAACTACAGAAATGGATTGCAGCGAAGATTTTAGTAGAAAACATAGTTATAACCCAAGTAGTGTGTCTGATAAAGTTCAAAAAATTAATTTTTCAACAAACATTAATAGACAATTTCCAGCAACAGGTACAAAATTTACTTTAGGTATAAGAAATTGTAATTTTATAGGAAGCAGTAACAATAATAGTAGTCTTAGTAGCATAGGTTATTCTATTGAACTGGAACAATCATTATTTAAAAATATAGTTGGAATTTATACAAAAACAGAAATAGAAAAAATAAAAGCAAATTTAAAGTCAGATTTATATAAATTAGAATATGAAAAACAAAATATTTTACTTAAAGCAAGATTTACATATTGGGATCTATCTTATTTAAGAACAGTTATAAATTTTAAAAGGCTATCTTTAAATAGAACAAGAAAAATTTTAGAATGGAATCAAAAAAAATATAGTATGGATCTAGTTGAGAAATCAGATTTACTTCAAGCACAATTAGCTTTAAAAAGCAAAGAGTTAAGCTTGCAACTACTTTGTGAAGAAGAACAAAAAATAAAAAGACAATTCAACCAGTTTTTAAACATTTCTAGTCCACAAATAGATTATGAAATTGAAAAATTCAAAAGTAAAAATGATATTTTAAAAGACTTGCCGGTACCCAATAAAAAAAATACGAGATATGATGTGCTTTCAGCTTTAGAATGTGTTAAAACAGCTTTTTATGAAAAAAAACTTGCACGAAAAAGAATGGGTGCTGATTTGGTGCTGAAAGGACAATATAAATTTATCAGTAATAAACGAAGTGTAAGTAAAGCTTTTAAGAGTATAAATAGAGATTCTTGCTTTTTAGAGCTAAGATATCTGTTGCCGCTTGATTTCAAACTTAGAAAAAGTATAGAGTATAATTATGGACTAGTAGAAGTAGCATTAGAAAAATTTGCTGAATACACAATGATTCAGGAAAATAATGATTGGGTTCAACTTGTAAGTGATTTTGAAAATTCAAAAAAAAGATTTGGTATTTTAATTGAAGTTGAGAAAATTCAACGACAAAAATACGAAGAAGATAAAAATCTATTTATCAGGGGCAGAATTACTACAACTCAAATTTTACAAGGAGAACAAACATTGGATGATGTAGAACTTGACATTTTAAAAAATATTTTAGAACTTATCAAAGTATGTGAACAGGTGAATATTATCTATGGAAACAGCAGGTAGTTTCCGGTTTTTTATTTTGTAGAACATTGAGATGTTCTCAGTTCAATTAACAATTTGAAGTAATAATTATGCAGTAAAGTTAAAATAATTTTTCAAAGGAATTAAATAAAAGTAATATGGCATTAGCAAAATTAGTAATTAAACGTCCTACGTTCGTTATAATGTTATTGATAACTATGTTTATTTGTGGAATTATTTCTTTAAATAAACTTAGTGTTAGAATGTTACCAGATATTGAACTTCCATATGTATTTGTCATGACTACCTATCCAGGTGCTGGGGTCAATGAAATAGAACAACTTATCACAAAACCAATGGAAGATGCTATAAGTGGGATTTCAGAGCTTAAGCATGTTATGTCTTTAAATCAGGATAATGTATCAATAGTATATGGAGAATTTGAACTTTCAAAAAACCCTGATATTGCAGCGCAAGAAATTAAAGATAAAATAGGAATGATTAAAGAAAAACTTCCAGAAGGTGCAAAAGATCCAATTGTTATAAAAGCTGACATCAACAGTATGCCACTTATTACTCTAAGTTTAGGATCCAATGATATGAATTCTAAAGAGCTATATGATTTTGCAAATGATATAGTTTCTAAGGATTTAGCACAAGTTTCTGGTGTTTCACAAGTAAATGTTATAGGAGGTACTATAAGAGAAATACATGTTAATGTAGATAAAGAGAAACTTAAAAAATATGAACTTACTCTTACGACAATTGCCAATAAAATTAAATTGAATACTCTAAACATTCCTGCTGGTAAAATTAATAAAGGTTCACAAGAGATATCATTTAGAACCATAGGTGAATTTAAATCTGTAAAACAAATAAACGATGTTGTTTTAAGTTTTATTGGAAATGATCATTCCATTACTGTAAAAGATATAGCGGAAGTTGAAGACAGTGTTATGGATGAGGTTTCAAGAGCAAGGATTGATACAAAAAAAAGTGATAAAATAACTTATCAGCCATCAGTTTTATTACAAGTTTACAAACAGGCAAAGGGTAATGATGTAGCTATTTCAGATAAAATAAAGAAAAAGGTTACACAACTAAACAAAAATTATGAAAAACATAAAAATAAGCCTAGACTTACTGAAATTTCAGACTCATCACGAGGAGCAAGAGTTAATATTAAAGATGTAAAATCTACAATATTTGAAGGTATTATACTAGCTACTGTAGTCGTATATCTTTTTTTAGGAAGTTGGCGCTCAACTTTTATCACAGTTTTAGCTTTACCGAGTAGTCTAATTGGGTCTTTTATTTTTATGCATATTTTTGGATTTAGCTTAAATGTTATTTCATTGATGTCGTTATCCATTGCAGTAGGACTTTTAATAGATGATGCCATTGTAGTGCGCGAAAATATTTTTAGGCATTATGAAAATGGTGAGAATCCTATAAAAGCAGCAGTTCATGGTACAAATGAAATTATGCTTGCAGTTATAGCTACTACAGGTAGCGTTATAGCAGTATTTTTACCAGTTGCTTTTTTAAATGGAGTTATGGGACAATTTTTTAAAGAATTTGGATTAACTGTGGTTTTTGCAATTTCCATATCTGTCATAGATGCCCTAACAATAGCTCCAATGCTTTCTGCTTATATTATACCTGAACATAACAAAAAAAATATTTCCAAAAAATATGAAACATGCCGGATATTGGTATATGCGGTAACTATTTTAAAACTTGTAACTACTGGATGGTTTAATCCTATTATCAATTTTATTGAAAAATCATATAGAAAATTACTCTCTTTTGTGATCAACAGAAATTTTATAAGTATCAGAACTAAAAAAAAGAAAAGTTTTATTATAACTTGGAAATTTATAATATTAATTACTGCTGTATTAATATTCTTGATAGCAATTCTTATATCTGTAAAATATATTAAAAGGACATATATCCCTACTTCAGAATGGGGAGAATTTAATATCAAAGTTAGAGCTAAATCTGGAACTTCTTTAGATGAAATGGATAAATACTCAAAACAAGTAGAAGAAATAATTATGAGTAATCCAAATATAGAATTCGTTTCTTCAATAATAGGTTCTGGAAATATGATCACACATCTTTCTAACGAAACAAACATGTATGTAAAAATGATTTCAAATACTAATAGAGGTGGTATATTATCTAAGATTATTGGAAAAATTTTTAACAAAAAAGTAAATAACCTTAATTTTGCTAGAAATATACATACAACTTCCGAAATGAAAGATTATTTAAGAGAAATTTTAAAAAATAAATTTAGAGATAAACTTGAATTTTCTGTTATTAGTCACAGACCAAATGGTGATGATAATAGTGAATTTGTTTTAGAACTTTCAGGTGATGATATAAACATTTTGTATAATACTGCTGAGTATTTAATGAAAAAATTTAAATCGATTCCGTATTTTGTTGATATACACTCAAATCATATGCCAGGTAAGCCCGAAATACAGCTAAAACCAGATTTTAAAAAAATGGAAAATTTTGGTATTACTTCATCTACAATAGGAAATGAAGTAAGAGCAATGATCAACGGTATTGTAGCTGGACAGTATAGGGAAAAAAACCTTGAATATGATATAAGAGTTAAACTACATGATAATCAAAAAGATATAGTAAAAACGTTTGATAAAACATACGTAAATAATATTAATAATAAACTCGTAAGACTTAAAAATATTATGACTATAAATAAAGATTTTGCTCCTACACAAATATATAGAAAAGATAGATCTCGTTATATTACTATCGAAGGGAATGTTGCTAACGGTGGCACAATAGACAGAATTCAAAAAGAAGTATTAAAAATTTTAAACGATGAAAAAATTGCACATAAAAATTCAAAAAATTGGAGAAATATAAATTTTAAATTTTCTGGAGATTCTGCAGAAATGACAGATATGTTCAAAAATATTATTATAGCAGGAATTTTCTCGATAGTATTTATTTTTATGATTCTCGCTAGTTTGTATGAATCCATTATAACTCCTTTTACAATTATGACAGCACTTCCACTTGCAATTATAGGTGCCGTTGCAGCTTTATTGATTTCACATCAATCTATTGATATGTTTACAATGATAGGTATGATAATGCTACTTGGAATAGTAGCTAAAAACTCAATTCTTTTGGTTGATTGTATCCAACAACAAATGCGTAATGGATTAAGCATAAATGATTCTATACTAAAAGCCTGTAGCATGAGGCTGCGTCCTATACTTATGACATCTATTGCTATTATTGCTGGAATGTTGCCGACTGCCATAGGATTAAGTGAAGTTGGAAAATTTAGAAAAGGTATGGGAATTGTTGTAATAGGCGGTATGATAAGTTCTACATTCCTTACACTAATAGTTATTCCTGCAGTATTTGAATATATGGATAAATGCAGACATTTTTTACGTAAAATCACAAAGAGACCTAACAAAAGAATAATTGATTATACAGAAGATCAGCTTAAAGAAATAGATCTATAAAAAATTTTAGTTGTTTATCTATAAAAATCCTCATAATATTATTCTGTCAATTTTTTTATAAAGTCTTTATTAACAAAACATTACTGAAATTTATACAAATTTGCGTAGTGTTTATTTAAGGCTAAAAGTTCCTTATGAGTACCCGATTCAACTACATTACCTGATTCGAATACATATATTCTATCAGCATTCATTATTGTAGACAATTTATGTGCTATAACTATTGAAGTTCTTCCTTTCATAAGTTTTTCAATTCCTTCCTGTACCATTTTTTCAGATTTAGAATCGAGCGAACTTGTTGCTTCATCAAGTAAAAGTATTGGAGCATTCTTTAACATCGCTCTTGCAATAGATATAATTTGTCTTTGACCACCTGATAAATTACTACCCATTTCCCCAACAACAGTATCATATCCATGATCTTTACTCATTATAAAATTTTGAGCTGCAACACTTTTTGCTGCTTCTATAGCTTCATTATCTGTTGCTTCAAATTTACCCATCAAAATATTCTTTTTTATTGTATCATCAAAAAGAACTACATCTTGCGATACTAAAGCTATATTCTCTCTTAAAGATTTTATTGTAATGTTTCTAATGTCTTCACCATCAATTTTTATATTTCCATCAATAACATCATAAAATCTTAAAATCAAATTAAACAAAGTAGATTTCCCTGATCCAGTGGATCCAACTATTGCAATTTTTTCATTTTGATGTACTTCCATGCTAACACCATGTAAGATTTCAACTCCAGGAACGTATCCAAATCTAACATTTTTTATATTTATGACACCATGTTTTAAATTAAGCTTTTTTGCTGTTGATCTGTTTATTATTTTAGGGTTCTTATCCATTATTTTGAAAATACGTTCAATAGCTACTAACCCCATCTGAACACGCATATTTAAACTTGCTAAAGATTTCATAGGTTGATATGCCATAAGTATGGCAACAAAAAAAACAACAAAATCACCAGTTGTAAGATAACCACGTATAATTCTATATCCACCATATGATATAGTTCCTGCTAACGCTATTCCACCTAAAAACTCCATTAATGGACTTACAATAATTTTATTTCTTGCAATTTTTATTTGAATATCTGCTATATTATTAGCACTTTCTTTTACTTTTTTATATTCAATCTCTTCCATGTTATATGATTTAATAATTTTAATACCATGAAATGACTGTGCTAAAATGGAGTTTAAGTATCCAAAATATATCTGTTGCTTTAAAAAAATTTTTTTTATTTTTTTACCAAAATATACTACAGGATAAAAACTTAGAGGAAACAATAGAAACATGACTATAGCCATATCAAAACTTTTATAAAACATAAGAATAATCAAAAAAATCACAGAAAGGCTCTCTTTAACAAGTGCTGTGACACCATTAGATATAGCGTCTCTTATTGTATTTAAATCACCCGTGAAATGCACTAAAAGATCTCCAGAATTATTTTCGCTAAAAAATTCTAAATCTTGCATTATAATCTTATCATACAAGTCACCCTGCATCTTTTTTGTAAAATTTACTCCTAATTTTGCCATACAAATCGCCTGCATATAATAAGCAATACCTCTTGCGGCAAAAACAAACGCAATCTGAATTGCATTAAAAAAAAGCGTCTCTTTATGTTTATCTATGAACACCTCATCAAAAATAGGCTTAAGTAAGTTTACAGACAAAGCATTAAGAGCAGCGAATAATACCATAAAAACCATTGAAACAGTTAAAAGTTTCCATTGTGATGAAACATAACGATTCCACAACCGCTTCATGTTCATTAAAGCTACTGGACTTAAAATACCTAAGAATTTCCAATTTATTTTTAAAATATTACTCATTCAATCACCTATAAAAACGATATTTATATTTCATAAAAAATAATTTCTATTTTCAATTATCAACAATTTCCATATCTATAACACGCATTTTTTTCCATTTATTCGATCTATATCTGAAATAGAAACTAAATGCAAGAGTAATAACATAAAGTAATATAAACCACCATGCTACATATATTCCAAGTTTAAAGACTACTACAATAAGATACATTGGTATTATTATAAAAAATATAGAGAAACCTGTCAGTATTTTCATAACAAATACCGTATCACCCGCACCTTTAATAACCGAAGAATAAATTATATTTATAATGTCAAAAATTTCATAAATTGCTAAAATTCTTAAAAGATTCACAGCCATAGGTTTAGCTTGTTCAATTGACATCCGCGTCCCTGAAAAAGGATAAATAAGCTGATTAGGTAAAAAAATTAGTGTAAAAACGACAAATAAAGCATACACATATAGTATGTGCGAAACAGACTTAACACTTATTTGTGCAATAGATGCCTTATTTTTACCTAAATAATTACCAACAATTATTGATGTTGCCAAACCACACCCAATAAGAGGTACAGTGATTAAATTATTAATGTTTGCTACTATGTTACTCGCTGTGAGCTCTTCAATACCGATCCTTCCAATAATAAGCATAAAAATACTAAAACCCGTCATGTCAAAAAAAAATTGTATACCATTTGGAATAGCATATTTTAAGAATTTTTTAATAAAAATAAGATCTGGCATAAATTGCCTAGTATTATAAGTAATACTATTTTTTTTTGATGGAATCGTAAAAATATAAATAACAAGCATGATAACAGATGCAATATTATTTGCTAGAGCAGCTCCTTTAATCCCCATCTCATGAAACCCAAAATGCCCAAAAATTAAACAGAAATCTAAAATAATATTTATAATAACTCCATAAACCCATACAAAAAGAACTACCTTTGTTTTACCTCTTCCTGTATAAAAACCAGATAATGCAGCAACAGCAATAGTTGGGAATGCCCCGTAGCATAATGTTTTAAAAAAGTTGACTTCTTCAATAGCAACACTGTATGGATGTCCCAGATTCATAAAGAAATACTTTGAAAAAAACGATAAAACAAGAATTATAATTGCTGAAATAAACGATAAATAAACACTTTGCCAAACGGCTGGTCCTATTGACCTATATTCTTTCTTACCGTAATATTGTGCTACAAAAATATCTACATAAGCAAGAGAGCCAATGAAAAAACTCATAATTGCCCACTGAGCCATACCTGCAGGCGATGCTGCAGCAAAAGCCTCCTTAGAATACCAAGAAAGAAAAATTCTATTAATAAACAACTGAACAGCATCAACACCTGTAGAAATTATAAGCGGAAAAGCTACCTTCAAAAATTCTAGATAACCTCCCCTAATACTATATTGCTTTTTGATGCTACAAAAAATATTCATTAATAAAGCCTATATATAACAACATAAGCACATACTCTTATCTTTATAATATTGAACACTTACACTTAAATTTAACAACTATAATTGAGATTACATTGAACATCTAAAAAAACAACTGATACCTTTTATAACTAAAACTTACAATTTTCTATAAGGAATGATGAGTTTTATGTTATCAAAATTGATATTTTTATGCAAAAAAAGATCTCAAATTTATAATTTTTACTAATTTATTATGTATTATTCTTAAGGTAAGTTTTTAAGTTTTCTTTGATGTTATTATTTCAGTAGTATTTTTATAAAAATTTTTACTAAAATATCTTAAAAACGTACTTGATATTTTAGCATTAATTTCCTATTTGGATTATACGAGGGTGTTTTTAATTTAAGCTCACAACTACTACTTAAAAATAAATTATTTATGAATCTTGACTGTACTTCTAACTCATGATATAAATCAAATTTATTCTTAAAATCATCAATAGTGAACGAATAACTTAAGGATAATCTATTCGTAATATTTTTCTCCAAAGAACATCTCGTACCTAGTAAGAAATTCATAAATTTTGGCTTCTTTTCATTAATAGAATTTGCCTGTATAAAAAAGATTTTAAAACCATCTATAAGTTTAGTCTTTTGTAAGATTGTTTTTATAACCGGTGCTGTCAATGTTTGGTCGATAAAACGTAAAGCTTGTTGTTTTATTAAAAAATTAGCTACAGTTTCAAATTTTGACGTTATTAAATGGTGACTAACAGATTCTGTGCCCATAACTTTTTTAAGAACTTTTTTAGACTCTATATATGGATTTGATTTTAAAAGAAATTTTATAGATTTTTCAGATAGATCAGATAGTTTAGATTTTTCAATAATTAATTTTACTGTTTCAAATTCACCATTTTTATTTATACATATGTTTGTTACACATTCTGCAGTAACATAAATCTGATTTACATCAACTATCTCTATTTTAGCATATAATATATTAAATTTAAGTCCCAAATAATCTATTTTACCATCTGATGTTTCAAGCACTCCGAATGTTTCTAAATTATCACAATTACCTCTTATATGTATAAGTCCATCAAGTAAGGCAGAAACAAATGAGTTTTCAAATTTTGTATTTTTCGCACTTTTTAAACTCAAATCAAATTCAGTATTTGCTATTATAGAATTTATACCTTTATCTAAACTTTTTGATAATGTTCCAGGAAACGTAAAATGCGTATTTTCAAATAAAATCCATCCAGAAACCTTATTTTTACTTAAACTTCCTTTTATTTCAACATCAAAACGAGGACTTCCAGTGGAACATTTATTCAACAAAAACTTAGAATCTATAAAATTAGGTATAGATAGTTGAGGAATATATAAAGGAATCCCATGTTTATTTGTGAGCATTTTTATATCAAAATCTTTAATGTGAAATATATTGTTCAATCTTAAATGTCCATAAATATCTAATCTTCCATTATTAGATTCTAAAGTAAATTTATCTATTTTTACAAAATTTTCAGTGAAAGATATTTCAGCAAACATATTTTTTACCTTGCTTTTTAGATATTCTTTTAGTTTAAAAGATGCATTTGATATGAGAAGTTTACCATCATTTTTAATGTTATCATATGTACCTGTAAAAGATCCTTTTACAAACATCTTACCGCAACACGATTTTATATAACCTTTCGATAAGTATTTTAGTATATTTAATCTATTATCCTCTATAGTATAAATGATATTTATAGGTTTTGTTTTTATTTTTTCGGACAAAACATTGCTAAAAAAAAGTGGACAAATACCATGAATTGACACATTAATTTCATTTTGTTTAAATACACTGGCTTTTTTTATATTGATAGAATTATCACAAAAATTTGCTACAAGCTCTAAGCTGTCGTATGGTATTCTCATTATACAACCATTAATAGATTCTATTGAAATATTTCCATTGAGGTTATTATTAATATTACCATGAAAGTTAGCATCGACATTAACATATCCTGTAGTTGTATCAGGTAAATTTAAAACGTCATTCATAAAATACCAGTTAATGTTTGAACCCCTTACACTAAGATCCATATAATTTTTTGAGAAATTTGCTTTTAAAAAAAATGATGTTTTACCACTTAAGATGTCTAGCTTTTGAACAGATATAACATCCCCAAAGGTGATTATTCCTGAAAATTTATGTAACTTCAAAGCATTAGGATTTTGAAATAAAACTAAAGTTCTATTTTTAACAACATAATTAAAGTTAAAAAATAATAATTTATATTTATTAATACATAAATCGTTCAAGTTGACAGTTCCGCTATAACCTTTATTTCTTAATATTTTACCAGACAAATTTACACTACCAAATAAATCAATACCTCCAAAACGTACATTATTTAAAGATATATCAGCTCTATATTTACCATCATTAACTGAAAAAAAACCTTTACTAATTCTTACTTTATCATTTAAAATTTTTGCAGAAATATTGTTTATAGTAATTTCATTGTTAATTACTTCAATATTAAACTTAATATCATCTAATTTTATGTTTTTAATATAAGTATTTTTAGATTGTAAAATTATTTTAAGATGTTTTTCACAATTTTTAAATTCAATCAATCCCTTACCCCAAAAATTACATTTTATGTATGCTCTAAAGTTTGTAAACATGTTAGTAAACAGCTCTGCTGAATTATTAAAACGATTTTCTTTTGAGAAAATTTTAGATTTAGCCGCTAAAAATAAAACTTTATTTATATTAATAACACCATTCTGATAATCAAATTTAGAAAACAAAGAAAAATATTGTGACAGATATTGACCATTTATTATTAAAATATCAGCACAAACATGTGGATTATTTAAACTACCAAAAATTTTTATATTTAAATTAAAAAAACCTGATGTACGTATATAAGAGTTTTTGATATTAGTATTTTTAAATTGCAAATCTCCTAGTATTTTATTGTTCATAAAATCTACAGTCAAAAAAGCTTTTATATTATGTCTAAAATTGTATAATTTAAATTCATTCACTGATATTAATGCATCAGCACAAATATTGTTAAGTAGTATTCCAGATATGCTAGCTTTTGTTATTTCAATAATACCGTTGACTTTGTTATTATTTTTGTCTAATTTACCATAAAAATTAATATCACCGTTAATATTAATTGCACCCATGTTGATATTTTTCATGATGAAATGAACAGATGAAAAACGATTTTTATTTGTAAAACCAATTACTCCAGCAGCACAAGCTGAAGCTTTAGATGAACTGTTTTGCATACTACAATGCTCTATGTTAATTCTGTTTAAATTTATATCACCTCTAACTTCAAGTTTATCAAATTTATTTGTCAAAATTTTCCCATTAAAAACTTTAATATTAAATTCTGTGATTAAATTTTGTTTATATCTTACATATCCACTTGATGTTCCAGAAATTTTACCTTTTAGATATTTATGATCATTTAATACATTTGAAATGTTTAAGTTTGAAAATATAAAATTCACAAAGACTATTTTACAGTTTTTAACTGTACCACCTAAAACAATAAAACGATTATTACTATAAAAATTAAATAAATATTTATCATTATTACGCTTTAATGTACCTGTAGCAGATAGTATATTATTTTTGATATTTTGTTGTACTATATTATTAAATTCAAAATCAATATGTTCGGTTGTATTATTATTTATTTTTCCTGAAGCATTAATAACATATTCCATTAATCTTGTATTTTTTAAAATAAGGGGGGTATCCGAGATGGCTATATTTCTTACATCAACGTCTATTGCACCAGTTTTTATATTACCTTTAATACTTCCCTTTGATTTATCATTTACTAAAAATTTCAGTTTATAATTGCCATTTTTTAGAAAAATTATTTTAAACTTCTTTTTATTATGATTACTACCATATGCACATAATATATCATAAATACCACAATATTTTTTTGTTCCGTATATGCTAAGGTCACTACAATTAAAACCAAGAATAGATAAATCTGAAACATTTAATTTTAATATGTGGTCTTCGTTGTGTTTTTCTAAATTCGCATTAATATTCCCAGATATTTTTTTATTATTTATTTTTGCAATATCAATTTTTGACTTACCTCTAATAATACCATCAGAATTAAAATCAAATTCAAATTGTCCAAAACTTCCAGCTAAATTTATGTTATAAATATCACTTTTTTTAGAAAGTATTCCAAAAGATTTTTTTAATTGAAATCCATTGTATTCTATATTATCTACTATAATATTTTGATGAATATTTAATGAATGCAAATCAATTATTCCATTTGATTTTATAAATATTTTTGTTTTTTTATTTGTGGCTGTAAAAAGCAAAGACGATATAAAAACATTATTTGCTATATGTTTAAGTTGAGAATTTAGTTTTATAGGAATATTATGCAATAGCACAGTAGAGCTTAAAGTGATAATATTATAATCTATTAATATATCTATATTTTCTATTTTTAAAAATTTAGAGCTGTTCTTTGATTTTAATGTAATTTTGTCTATGGATATAGTAAATTTAGAATTCTGTAATGCTGAAAATAGTTTTTGTTTATTTTTCATGTCATTATAGGATTTGAATTTTTCATTTAAAAAAAATTCAAATCCAAATATATTTATTTTACTTACGTAATTTAATGGGGAACAAAAATGAGTGAAAATCTTAACAGGATTTAATCTAATATTTAATTTTTGTATAAATATCGAATCATCTATTTTTACATTTTTAAAACTCAAATTAAAAAGTAAAAAATGAAAACCATCAAATTTAAACTCATGTCCTATTTTATTATTAATATATCTTTGCACAATGGAGTTAAATATTGAAGTTCTTCCTGAATATATAACGATTAATGAAATTAAGATAATAATTAAAAAATATACCTTACATCTGAATTTGTGTATCACAAAATTATATATCCTCTAACATCTAGTAGTAATCCAAAATAATAAAACATACTAACTTTATTATTTAATAGGAATACCTGTCAATCTTGTAAGATTTCTAAACTCTTTCATAAGTCTTATTGTAATTTTATCAGGTTTACCATTAGCTATTTTTCTTGAGTCTGCATATACAACTGGAACTATTTCAGATGTTGTACTTGTTAGGAAACACTCATCCGCATTATAAATATTATATATACTAATACGTTCTTCCTTAACTGGAATCTTTAATTTATTTTTTGCAAGTTCTATAACTGTATCCCTTGTTATTCCAACCAAAGCACCTTCAGAACCACTTGGGGTATAAAGAATGTCATTTTTTAAAATAAATATATTAGCTTTGCTACATCCAACAACATATCCTTCGGCATTTAGCATTATCGCTTCCATAACTCTGTATCTTATAGCTTCATTTTTAGCAAGTATATTATTCAAATAGTTCAAAGATTTAATATTAGGACTCAACGAATCCTGTTTCGTTCTTCTTACAGATGCTGTTATTATATCTATACCTTTTTCATAAATTCCTTCTGAATATAATAACGAAGAAATTGTACTTGTAATAATTATAATTGAAGAAGGTGCTATTGTATATTGTTCTTTATTATCGAGTTCTATGTTACTGTCACTACCTCTTGTAATTATAAGTTTTACGTATCCATCAGAAAGTTTATTAACCAAAAGAGTTTCTATTATAGCTTTCTCAATATCTATTTGCATAACTGGAATTGTAAGATTAATAGCTTTTGCTGATGCCCAAAGTCTATCTAAATGTTCTTTTAACCTAAAAACTCGTCCATTATATGCTCTTATATTTTCAAATATTCCATAGCCGTACAACATTCCATGGTCAAAAATTGATATTTTAGCATCCTTTTCTTCAATAAATTGTCCATTAATGTAAATTTTCATAATTTTTATCTCCTAGCATTTTTTATATGTTTTATACTATTATATTGTTTTTTAACATTCTTTTAATACAATTTCCAATTTAGCATAAAATTTATTTTTTAAAGGAATTCAGTTGTAAATATCATTAAAATCTAAGAAGCAAAATAAATAACTTATTTATATACTAATATTTTTGGCGCTTGTTTAATAGATAATAAAAACATGACTTGTACTTTTTTTGAATTGTCAAAAAAATTGATGTGGAAGAAAATAATACTAACAAACCCACCTAAAAAGTATACACTAATAAAGTAACATCACAATGATCAATAAATAAGAATATACTTATAACCTATAACCAAATAATTCTTCTTCAATAATTTTTGCAACAATATGTATCACAAGTATGTGACATTCTTGTATTCTTGCAGTAATTTTTGACGGAGCACAATAACAGATATCACACATATTTTTTAATTCCCCACCAACAAAACCCGTCATTCCTATTTTAAATAATTTTAAATTTTTGGCTGATTCTAAAGCCCTTATAACATTTAAAGAATTTCCACTCGTAGATATTGCTATAAAAATATCGTTTTTATTAGCAAAAGCTTCAAGTTGTCTACTAAAAATATAATCATATCCTAAATCATTACCTATAGCTGTAATCGCTGGCACATTTTCAGATAAAGTGACTACTGTGAGAGGCTCTCTTTCTTTTTCAAACTTAACAAGCATTTCAGCTGAAAAATGCAATGCATCTGAAGCAGAACCACCATTACCACAAATAATTACTTTATTTTTATTTTTATATGTTTCAACGATTTTTTCTGCTATATTAAATATGCATTCAATTTGTTCACATTTAAGCATATTTTTTTTTACTTTGATATTTTCATTAATTAAACTACTAACTAAATTTTGGATCATCTATTAAATTCCTTTTATTATTTTATATAACTCAAATTCTATTCTAATGCATAAAATATAAAAATATCAATCGATAATAAATCATTTTTTATCTTCCTAAAATATATTTTGTAAGAAAATCTGTACTGACACTACCTTTGCGAAATTTTTCATTAGCCATAATTTTACTATGAAGTAAAGATGTATTTTTAACACCCTCTATTTCAACTTCCTTTAAAGCTCTTTGCATCCTTACAATAGCTTCTTCTCTATTACTACCAAAAGCAATAATTTTAGCAATCAAACTATCATAAAATGGAGGGATAGTATATCCTGAATAAACATGTGTATCTAACCTGATTCCATACCCACCTGGTAAAAACAACTTACCAATTGTTCCAGGTGAAGGAATAAAATCCCTGTCTGGATCCTCAGCATTTATTCTACATTCTATAGCATGTCCTAAAATTTTGACTTTTTCTGAAGACACAGAAAGTTTTTCTCCTACAGCAAGTTTTATTTGTTCTTTTACTAAATCAACTCCAGTAACCATCTCTGTAATCGGGTGTTCTACCTGGATCCTAGTATTCATTTCCATAAAATAAAAATTACCTTTCTTATCAACAAGAAATTCAACTGTACCTACAGTTACATACTTTACAGCTTCTGCTACATTTTTTGCGATTTTACCCATTTTTTTTCTGAGTGTTTCATTTATTAATTCAGATGGACTTTCTTCAACAAGTTTTTGATGCTTTCTTTGTATAGAACAATCTCTTTCAGGAAGATACGCAATTTTTCCATACTTATCACCAAGTATTTGAAACTCCACATGATAAGGTTCTTCTATATATTTTTCTATATACACATTTGGATTACCAAAAGCAGCTTTAGCTTCCATTTGTGCCATAACTATAGAATCGTGGAGAGTTTCTTCTGAAATAACTATCCGCATACCTCTCCCACCACCTCCAGCAGTTGCTTTAACAATAACAGGATACCCTATTTTTTTAACAATATTAGAAACCTTAGAATCATCTGGATCAACAGAACCATTTGATCCAGGTATTACAGGAATTCCAGATTTTTTCATAAGTTCTATGGCAGAAATTTTGTCACCCATCTGTTTTATAGACTCTTTGGAGGGTCCTATAAATTTTAATCCACAAGCTTCACAAACTTCTGCAAAATAAGTATTCTCAGCTAAAAATCCATATCCTGGATGAATTGCACTTGCTCCTGAAATTTCAGCAGCAGCTATAATACTTGGTATATTTAAATAACTTTCTGAAGCGCTAGCTCGTCCCACACATACAGTTTGATCTGCAAGTTTAACGTGCATACTTTCCCTATCAATTTCTGAATGAATAGCAACAGTTTTAATGCCTAATTCTCTACACGCCCTTATAATTCTGCATGCAATTTCTCCTCTGTTTGCAATTAAAATTTTTTTAAACATTCCCTGTCTCCGAAAAAACTACAAAATTTTGCTTTTATAAATTATTTGTTGTTTTTATTATCATTTGTTTCTACAAAAAATAATTCTTGTCCGTACTCTACAAACTCACCGTTTGACACCATAATTTTTGATATTTTACCATTGACGTTAGAATATATATCCTTAATAATTTTCATAGCCTCAATTTGTCCAATTTTTTGTCCAATAACTACATCATCTCCTTCCTTTACAAACGGAAGTTTATCATTATTATAAGTACTCACAAAAGTACCTACCATAGCAGATTTAATAATAACAGGTAGCAATTTTTTTGCTTCCTTTTTTTTACATGTATTTTCAATATCCTTCTTTTCAGGTAAAGTTTTCACATCAGTTTTTTTGAAATACAAAAAATCGTCCATAACTTTATATCGCACTTCCTCGATATCTGTATCTTTTATAGATTTTAAAAACTCTTTTATTTTTTGTGAATTCATCTCAAACTCTTTTTTAATAATCTCTTAAATTATAAATTTACATTTATATAAGAAAACAAATAATATATTTTTAGACTCTTTCAATATATTTACCTGTCCTTGTATCTACCTTTATCTTATCACCATTTTTTATAAAAAGAGGCACTCTAATATTTACACCGGTCTCAAGTTTAGCAATTTTTGTCATGTTTGAAACAGAGTCTCCTTTAATACCTGGTTCTGCTTCAACTACTGTAATTTCTATAGTTATTGGAAGTTCTATGTTCACCAGTTCATTCTCAAGATATGTCATATCAGCTTCAATACCTTCTACAAGAAAATTGAATACTTTATGCACAAGCTCAAAAGGAATTGCTACCTGTTCATATGTATTCATATCCATAAAATTAAATTTTTCCCCTTCTTTATACAGAAATACTTTCTTTTGTTTTATAACACTTAGTAATTTAAATCTCTCTCCTGATTTAAATGTGCGTTCAATTATACTACCATTCTTAAGATGCCTAAGTCGCACACGCATCACAGCACCACCTTTACCAGGCTTATGATTTTGAAACCAGGTAATTTGATAAGGTTCTCCTTCAACTAAAATATTAATACCATTTTTAAAGTTGGACGTTGAAATCATTAATTTCCTCTACACTATACATACTAATAAAATAATTCATAGTAAAAATCATTAAGTAATTTAATTTTATGTTATTAAACTGTTCTCAAATAACAACTATGGGCTAACTTTTTCATAAAAACACTCAATAGTGGTCTACGCACATATTTTATAAGATAAGATTCAACATAATTCCATATTCTATCATCTTCTAGCTTTTTAATTAAATCTAATTCATCACCAGAACAGTTTGAAAGCTTAATTATAGTTTTTTGAACTTCCTTACTAACAATGCTACAATTATTATTGTACTTTAAATAATCTGAAAAAGCATAACCAGATAACTTTAGAAAACGCAATACAAATGCTATAAGGATACGCTTAGGATATTTACAGGTTCTAAGCAATTCCAATCCCCTTACTATTAAATTATACTTATTAATATCTGTAAGATAAAAAGGTGTAAATTTATCACTCACTTCTGCAATGTACAAAGCATGTATCATTTTATCAAAATCAAGTTTTATATTTGTATTATTTTCAATTATATTAGCTCCAGTTACTTTTGGTCGTACAGCATGATCACTATTAAATACTATGAACTCACTTTCAGTTAAAGGCTCTGTGGCATAAGAAAGTTTCGCAGTAATTTTTTTTGCGCTAGGTGCTACAGCATAGATCTTACCACACTCATAAGAATAAATCGTTATAAGTTTATCATGTTCCCCTTGTATTTTTGCATTAAGAACTAATCCTTTTAGTTTATAGTACATATATTTTTTTTATTATCATAAATTTTTACCTATCTCAAAAAAACATACAATATGAAATACTAAGAATTAATAAAAAAGTATAAATAATGTTTTTTAACGAACATGAGAAAATAAGCGCTTAAATATTTTATCCTGCTTAGCAAACATTTTCGCTCTACTAATTTCATCATAATCTGTGTAACCGCAAAGATGTAAAACACCATGAATAACCAAATAAGCAAGTTCTTTTTTCCACGTATTTCTATATATTTTTGCCTGCTTTTGAGAATATCTTTTTGATATATATATGTCACCAATAAACATTTTTTGATCTATTAAAAATGATATAACATCTGTTACGCGCTTAACTTTTCTATATTTAGTATTAAGCTTTTTTATTCTTTCATTACTTACCATCACAAAATTTATCTGATATCTTTTTATTTTTTCAACTTCTAAAACGGTAGAGGCAGACCTACGCAACAAGGCTACGTCATGTTTTTGAAAATTAATAAACCTCATATTTACAATGTTATAGCAATATTTTAACATATTAAAATTAAACTTCATTATTTTTTCTTGTTTTTTTATAGTCATAATACTGCTAAATATGCAAAAACCTTACATCTCTGAGTTTTTGTTTTAATTTTTACACTACCTTAGCAGCAACACATATACCAAGTTCTTTTAATTGTTTGTCAGTTACTGGTGTTGGTGCATTTGACAATGGATCTGTTGCCTTTTGTACTTTTGGAAAAGCAATTACTTCCCTTATAGAATCCTCTTTTAAAATCAAAGCGCATAATCTATCAAAACCAAGTGCTAATCCACCATGCGGTGGGGCACCATAAGTTAAAGCATCAAGTAGAAAACCAAATTTTTCTACTGCAGATTCATTTGAAATATTCAAAATATCAAATATTTTTTTTTGTATATTACTTTTATGTATTCTTATTGAGCCACCACCAATTTCTACACCATTTAAAATAATATCATAAGCTTTCGCCTTTGCACTTCCAATATTTTCCTTTGTGACAAAATCTTCATTTTCGGGAGCTGTAAACGGGTGATGTAATGATTGCCATTTATTTTCTTCTTTACTCCATTTCACAAGCGGAAAATCAACAACCCACAAAAAATTAAATTTGCTTTTATCAATAAAATTATATTTCTTTCCTATTTTAATTCTTAATGCCCCTAGACCTTGAGCAACTATTTTTTCTTCACCCGCAAGGAGGATAATTAAGTCACCACTTTTAGCATTAAACTTCAAAATAATTTCATTAAGTTCTGCTAATTTAAAATATTTAACTATATTTGACTCTACACCAGTATCTGTAACTTTCATCCAAGATAACCCATTAGCACCATATTCATTAACAAATTTTATAAATTCGTCGATTTCTGAGCGAGAACAAGCAGCACCTTTAGGAATACACAAACCTCTTACAACACCTCCATTATTTATAGCCGACGAAAATATACTAAATTTGTTATTTTTGAGTTCTTCAGAAAAATCTTTTATTTTTATTTCAAATCTTGTATCAGGTTTATCAGAACCGTAATTTAACATTGCGTCCGCATATGATATTTTTTCAAAAGGTAATTTTATATTAACATTTAATATTACTTTAAAAACTTCCATAAACATCTTTTCTACAATAGTAATTATGTCTTCTTCTGTTATGAATGACATTTCAATATCAATTTGAGTAAACTCAGGTTGTCTATCAGCACGTAAATCTTCATCTCTAAAACATCTTACAAATTGATAATATTTATCGAATCCAGAAATCATTAAAATTTGCTTAAAAATTTGTGGAGATTGTGGTAAAGCAAAAAAATTCCCATGATTAAGTCGTGAAGGTACTAAAAAATCTCTAGCTCCTTCTGGAGTAGATTTTGTTAAAAAAGGAGTTTCAATCTCTAAAAAATCATTTTCATTAAAAAACTTTCTTATCTCCTGTGCAATTTTATGACGTGTGACAAAATTTTTTTGTAAACGCGTACGACGTAAATCTAAGTATCTATATTTTAATCTTAGCTCTTCGCAAACTTCAACATAATTCGAAATATTGAAAGGAAGACATGAAGAAATATTTAATATTTCAAGATTTGTAGCTACAAGTTCTACAGCACCTGTAGACACATTAAAATTTAAAGTTCCTTTTGGCCTATTTTGCACTATACCTTCAATAGCAACTACACATTCATTACGTAAACTTTCAGCAATTTTAAATATATCTTTTCTTTCTGGTTGAATAACAATTTGTAAAATACCTTCTCTATCTCTTAAATCAATGAAAATTACACCTCCGTGATTTCTGCATGAATGGACCCATCCACAAACAACAATCACTTTTCCTATGTCAGCTTCTCCTATACATCCACAGTAATCGCTTCTCTTCATTTACAATATCCTTCTATCGTGTCGGCTGTTTTATCATTCATAAACTCATATAATTCTTCTCAAAAAAACACAACAATCTTGCATATACTGAAAAAAACTGTTTAAGAGACATGGAGAAAACAAACATGGGAATCGTCAAAGAAAAATCACAAACACTAATCTACTAAAGCTGTCTATACATACGATAATCATTTTATCATTTTTTTCAAATAAGAACAAATCTTGTTATTAAAATGATAAATATCACTTTATTTATTCTGCGTTACGTATTTTTTTTATAATTTGATTAACTTTAGTGTTAAAATACTGATCTGAACCCATTTTTTCTTTAATTTTATTACAAGCATGCATAACAGTTGAATGATCTCTACCGCCAAAAGCATCTCCAATAGCATTAGTTGAGAATTCATCAGTTAATGTCCTAGCAAGGTACATCGCAAGTTGTCTTGGAAATGCAATAGCATCTGTTCTTCTCTTTGATTTCATATCTTTCATATCAATATTAAAATCACTAGCAACAATTTTTTGTATATTTTCTATTGTTATATGTGCTGAATTATCTGTTTTAATAATATCTTTAAGTATTTTTTTTACCGAATCAACAGTTAAAGGTGTACTTGTAAATGCAGAAAAAGCTACAACTCGTAAAAGAGAGCCCTCCAATTGTCTTATATTTGATTTAATCTGCATTGCTATATGTACGATTATATCGTTTGGAACGTATATTTTTTCTTCTTCAGCTTTTTTACGTAAAATCGCAGTTCTTGTTTCAAAATCAGGATATTGTATGTCAGCTATAATGCCCCATTCAAATCTAGAAATAAGTCTTTCTTCAACACCATCGAGTTCGCTAGGAGGCCTGTCAGAAGAAATAACCACTTGCTTTTTAAAATTGAATAGACTATTAAACATATGAAAAAATTCTTCTTGAGAGCTTCCTTTACCAACCAAAAATTGTATGTCATCAATCAATAAACAGTCTAGATTTCTATATTTATTTTTAAAAGACGATATTTTGTCGAAACGAATTGATTCAATAAATTCACTAACAAATTTTTCACAAGTAACATAAAGAACTTTTAGCTTTGGAGTTGCCTGTTTTATATAATTGCCTATAGCATGCAAAAGATGTGTTTTTCCGAGCCCTACACCACTGTAAAGAAATAAAGGATTAAATTGTTTCCCTGGATTTTTTGCAACGCTTTCAGAACATCCATGAGCAAATCTATTAGAAGTACCTACAACAAAACCAGAAAAAATATATTTTGGATTTACTTGATCTTTTTGTATAATAGGCGCTTGAACATATGTATGCTCAGGCATATCTTCAACTTTTTTTATCGTATCTATTATATTATGGAGCGGTTCCAATTTTAAAGTTATAATACGTTTACAACAATCAAATAAAATACGTTCAATGTTATCTTTTTGGTTTTTTTCTATCCACTGTGAAAAATAAATATTAGGAACCTGAATAATAAAAATATCATTTTCAAACGCTAAAGGCTTTAAAGGTGAAACCCATAAACTATAAGTTTCTGGTGCTATTGACAACTTGATATTATCAATAATTTTACCCCACAAATAAAAAATAGAAACATTCATATAATCCCCAACTTATCCACAGCTGTGGATAAGCTTATTAACACTACTAAAAATTACTCTTTTTTCTTCAAAGGTTGAACATCTAGACATGGTGTATTTTATATTCTTGCATCTTCTTTGTCAAGAGTATAAAATCTAATGTTGATAAATTATCAGCTCTTAAGAATATATCTAGCTTACAGGATTTTAGAATTTTTTCAGAACGTTCTCTTCCAAGACTTCTAAATGAACTCAATCCATTTAAAATTGTTTTTCTACGCATACTAAAAATATGCTTTACAAGGTCAAAAAAAATTAATTCTGGATATTTTGGTTTTTTATTTATTAATTTTACAACCGAAGAAACAACTTTAGGTCTTGGATTAAAGCATTTTGGAGAAACATCAAACAAAATTTTAGAATTTGTATAATAAGAAATAAATACTGAAATATATCCGTAATTTTTACCACTACATGGCTGAGCTACGAGACGTTGTGCTACTTCTTTTTGAAGCATAAAAACAGCAGCATCCCAATTTTTAAAAGGTAAAATTTTTTGAATAATTGCTGTGCCTGTAGCATAAGGTAAGTTAGAAATTATTTTAAAATTATTTTCTTGTTTATGTAAATTTTTAATGATATTTGGACATAGTGACATTAAATCATATTTTAAAAAATCTTTATTTATAATTTCTACATTTTTAATATTTAAGAATAAAAAATAGTAATATAATTGATAGAATAAAGCAGAATCTATTTCAACGGCAATTAGTTGTTTAACACGAGGCTGTATTATTTTTGTCAAAATACCTTTACCTGGTCCTATTTCTAAAACTTTATCTTGTTCTTTTAAATTAGCAACATTAACAATATTATTTGCTATATTGTTATCAATTAAAAAATTTTGACCGTATCTTTGGCGCATAATCACTTACCTATACAGAAAGTAGAAAAGATCGTATCTAAAATATCGTGCTTAACATTAAATCCTAAAATTTCATTAAGTGCTGCTTGTGCAGCTGTAATTTCAAAACATGCAATTTCATCAGCATCTTCCATTAAAGCTTTTTTTGTTTTTACTAAAGCTTTAAAAGCATTCAATAACAACATAAAATGACGAGTATTTATCATTAATTTATCATTATTCTCATAACTTGTATTAATTCCAATTATTTTATAAATTACGTCTAACAAATTAGAAATACCAGTCCTAGTTTTAGCAGAAATCTTAACAACATTAGAAAAAATAAATCTCAAATCAGGATTATCAATTAAACATAAATTTGATGCAATATCACATTTATTCAACACACCTATAACAGGTATATTCACAGCAGACTTTATTAGAAAATCTGCTATTTTTATATCATCTTCTTCAAGGTTTAAAGAATTATCAAATAACCATATTAATATATTAGCATTCATCACTGTTTCTTTAGTTCTTTTCTGACCTAACATTTCTATCAAATTTTTAGAATGGGACCTTAATCCAGCTGTATCTATAATAGTAAGTGATATTCCTCTGTAATCTATTGTTTCTTCTATGATATCTGTTGTAGTGCCTTCAATATTTGTAACAATAGCTTTATTTTTATTTAAAATAGCATTTAATAAAGATGATTTTCCTGTATTGGCTTTACCTATAATAGCAACTTTTACACCATGATACAAAGATCTGCTTATTTTGTATGAATTTAAAAGATTTTGCACATTTTCGATACATAAATCAACTTTTGAAATTTTTTCACGACGTGATAGAAATGTTATATCTTCTTCAGGATAATCTAAATTAGCTTCTATAAAAACAAGAAGATTTATTATAACATCATTAATATTTTTTATTTTTACTGAAAATTCTCCTGAAATATTATTTAAAGCAGCTTTCACAGCCATTTTTGTTTTACTCATTATTAAATCGCATACTGCTTCAGCCTTTATCAGATCTATTTTCCCATTTAAAAATGATCTATACGTAAATTCTCCAGGTTCCGCAGGCCTAGCACCATTTTTATATAGAAGTTGCAAAACTTCATCTATTATTACTGGATTACCATGAACTGCAATTTCTACTAAATTTTCTCCAGTATATGTGTGAGGATTTTTAAAAAATGTACACATTACTTCATCCTTTTTTTCTACACCATCCAATATGTAACCATATTTAACTTGTTGTTCTGATTTAGATTTAGCTTTGAATATTTTATTTATAATTTTAAACGAATCTTTACCTGAAAGTCTTAATATGGCTATTGCAGATTTCCCCATAGCAGTTGACAACGCGGCAATTGTATCTTCTTTTAAATAGTTCATAATTATTTTTAAAATACTTTTTTGTACATGTGTTATTTATGTTATAGAATAGAACATAAATAACATACTACAGTATGATTACTTTTACCATTTGTATTAAATCTTAATCAATTTCGAATTTATAATCTTTTGCATTACTTTTTTAAAAAAACTATTATTTTAGTTTGTAATTTTTCTCAATATTACCTTCAAACATAAAACATATATTTATGGAACAAATTGACACAATTAAGAATCTTTCGTGTACTTTATAAAAAACTCCTATAGTAACTGCTGATTTTTTAATCATATAAGTTCTTGATAAATTTTATCCAAAAGAAAAACGTCACATATTGTTACATCTCATTAACTATATATTCTGCTTTTCTCACATATAATCTATACTACTACAAATGATATTATTAAAACATTCTTTTAAAATATGGACTTATTATTCTAATTGAATTGTTGATACCGGAGTTAATAATACATCCTGCAGCATTTTTGTGTCCTCCACCACCAAATGTACGCATAATTTCAAGAATATTAAAACCTCTTACAGATCTACAACTAATTTTTGTAATATCATTACTAATCTCTTTAAAAAGACATCCTATTTTTATACCATCTATTTCTAGAGTATAATTTATTATATTATCAGCATCATTATCTTTTGCACCACTTTTATTCAACATATTTCTTGTCAAAATAATATAAGAAACATTATTATTAATAATTGTTTTCATACTACAAAGTGCCATTCCATGTAATCTTAAATAATTAATTGTTTTCTTTTCATATATTTTTTCATAAATTTCATCTGCATTTAAACCATATCTCATGAGTTTTGCACATGTAATATGAGCACTTGGTGTAGTATTTACATATTTAAAACAACCTGTATCTGTTAATATGCCAGTATAAAGACTTTCGGCCTCATCTTTAGTGAGCTTAATCTCCATATATTCTAAGATATTGAAAACAAGTTCTGCTACAGATGATGATGATGGTACTATATAATTAACAGTTCCAAAATTTGTATGTGATAAATGATGATCTATATTTATTATTTTTTTTACTTGATCCCTAGAAATTATATCACCCATTCTTGAAAAATTGAATGATTCCAAAATTATAGCACAATCAAATACATCAGTTTTCATGACGGATCTTTTTATTAAATTAGATCCTTTAAGAAATTTTAAAAAATCTGGAACATCATCGTTATAGTAAACAGAAGCTTTTTTACCGAGTCTAGTTAAAACAGAAGTTAAAGCTAAAGCTGATCCAAGACTATCACCATCTGTCTTAATATGTCCAGCAATAAAAAATGTCTTTGACTGTTTTATTATTTTAGAGATATCAAAAAGCTTTTTCAATTTTCTTCTTCTATCTTTTTAAGAATATTAAATATTCTTGTAGCGTTTTCATTAGTATTATCATAAGTAAAAAATATATTTGGAGTTCGTCTTAAGTTTAGGAGTAAAGCTAGCTTATGTCTTATTAATTTTTTATTTTTACTTAAAATCTCATTTATTCGGTACCTATTTTCTCCAAACACTGAATAGTAAATTTTACAATTTAGTAAATCATCTGTAACTTTGACTCCAACAACAGTGACAAGTCCTTTACTCAAATCTAACTCTTTGATATTTCTCAACAATTTAGGAATTACCTGTTGTATAAGTTCACCAACTCTCACTGATCTTTTGTATGATAGTGTCATATCTATAAAATTCCTTTTACGTGGTGTATTTATTACCTATTAAAATAACTAATATATTACTACGATAAAGACATACTCTGCTCGCTGGAGATTATACTAAATTTTTTTGAATTCATACTAAAATAAGTATAATTAAATCGCTTGATAAAATATAAAAAATCAGAACTCTTATTTTTAAACAAAATTCATTACAACTAACAAAAACAGCACTTATAGCCACAATGATTTTTTACGAATCGTGGTCTATTTTTTGACACGTTTTGGTATAAAATTTAAACTTTTAACCTTAAAGTCATAAAAAAATCCATACATTTACATGTATGATTATGTGTCTAAAAAAATATTCTTTAAAATTAAACACAATTTTTTATGCGATAGTAATGCTTACATAGAAATAATATTTCTACATAAACTAGTGAGAGGTGCTATATCTTATTTTTTTTATTTCGACTTAGTTTAGATATTTTATATCCGATATAAACAAGCAATACCCATACTGGCATAAACATAACTTGTGTAATCATCCCAAAACGCGGTATTATTGATACGATGATTAAAATAAAAGCAATAAAAACTAGTGTAATATAATTCGAATATGGATAAAATGGTGCTGGGAATATAGATTTATAGTTTTCAAGATTTTTTTGTTTTTTAAATTTTAAATGCGTAATTGTGATTAATATCCAATTAATAATAGTGTACATGAATAAGAAATTTACAATTATTTTAAAAGCTTCAAACCAATTAGGAACAAAATAATTTAACGGTACTACTGAAACAGTTAAAATACCTGACAGCATAAGTGCAGCCGTAGGTATTCCTCTTTTATTTGTTTTCATAAAAATTTTAGGGGCGTTTTGTTGTAGTGCTAATGCATAAAGTACACGGCTATTACTATAAATACAAGTGATATAAACTGATAGAGCTGCAGTTAAAATTACAAAATTAAGAGTCCATGCGGCATACTTAAAACCTATTCTATCAAATATCATAACGAAAGGACTATCAGTAAGACCTAAATTAACCCAATGATATAAAGATAAAAGTATAACTAAAGATCCTACATAAAAAATTAAAACCCGCGACATTACTTGATTTACTGCTTTAGGAATAGTTTTTTGTGGATTAGCAGTTTCAGCAGCCGTAATACCTACTAATTCTAATCCATCAAATGCAAAAATTATCATTGGTATAGCTGCTATAAATCCTAAAAATCCGTGTGGAAAAAAACCACTAAAAGTAGGATCTCCAATATGTTTACCTACCGTAGGTGGCATCCATAAATTTTTAAAAGTTGCCCCATCAATTAAACTTGGATTTATAACTAGCACATAAGCGCCTGTTATAATCATAGCAGAAATTGCTACGATTTTTATAATTGAAAACCAAAATTCTATCTCACCATAAGCTTTTACAGTCACAGCATTTATTATATTTATAATTATGAAAAAAAATAAAGCAGCTTTCCAAGTCGCTAATGTTGGGAACCAATATTGCACATACGCTGCAGCAGCAGTTAATTCTGCTATAATCGACAAAATTGATAAAAACCAATAATTCCATCCAGACAGAAATCCTGTAAATTTCCCACAATATTTATAAGCAAAATAACTGAAAGACCCGGCCATAGGTTCTTCTGTATCCATTTCACCTAAATGGCGCATAATAAAAAATGCTATCATTCCAGAAAACAGGTAACCTAGAATAACTGCTGGTCCTGCAACAGCAATTGCACTACCTGTTCCTAAAAATAATCCAGTACCTATTACACCACCGAAAGCAATAAACTGAACATGTCTATTTTGTAATTTGCGTTTTAAATCACTAGATTGTAGTTGTTTCATAGTAAAACTCCAGAAATTTTATAACTATTTTTGCTTTAATAATTTTTTCATGTTTAAACCAAATTTTATCTATTTTGTATTTATCTTAC
The DNA here is from genome assembly GCA_031282355.1 of Candidatus Endomicrobiellum neotermitis. Taxonomy (GTDB): domain Bacteria; phylum Elusimicrobiota; class Endomicrobiia; order Endomicrobiales; family Endomicrobiaceae; genus Endomicrobiellum; species Endomicrobiellum neotermitis. The sequence goes on from JAITDW010000003.1 coordinate 81,014, forward strand.
GGAATCATCTTTTATAACAGAAGCAATCGCTGCAACTTTATCACCAGCATCAAGGCGCACTAAACGTACACCTTGAGTATTCCTACCTATAACAGAAATATTATCTACATTAAAACGTATCGTTATACCATTTTGTGTAATTATCATTATTTCTTCACCTGGGTTTGCTTTCTTAATTCCAATAACATTTCCATTTCTGTGAGTTGCCTGCATATTTATGACACCATGTCCAGCTCTTTTTTGAAGACGATATTTTCCTACTTTAGTTCTTTTACCATAACCATTTTCAGATACTGAAAGAAAAATATCACTAGGTGTAAAGACCTCCATGCCTATAACTTCATCGTTTTTTCCCAAAGATATACCATTCACACCAATTCCATTGCGCCCGATAGGCCGCACATCACTTTCTTTAAATCTTATAGCTATACCTTTTTTCGTGGCAATTACAACCTCTGGATTCTTTTCTATAACTTTTACTTCAGTTAAAACATCTCCATTCGTAAGTTTAATAGCTATAACACCACTTTTCCTTTGATTAGAAAATTCTTTAAGTGCAATTTTCTTAATTGTACCCTTTTTAGTACACATAAGTAAATATTCATCATTAATACTTTTAAGGTCAAACGATCTTATAGGAATTGTCGCAGTAACTTTTTCTTCCGGTCCTTGTAACTGTAAAAGGTTTACTATAGCCTTTCCTTTTGATATCCTACTGCATTCAGGTATTTCATATACTCTTGTACAATATAATCTTCCTCGGTTTGTAAAAAACAACACATATGAATGAGAACTAGTGATGAATATATCCTCAACAAAATCTTCTTCTTTTGTGTTCATTGCGGTTATGCCACGACCACCTCTATGTTGTGCCTTATACGTATCAAGTGATATACGCTTAATATATCCAGTATGTGACATAGTTACTGCAACTTCTTCTTTTTGGATCAAGTCATCAATACTAAAATCCGCCTCAGCAACTTGAATCTGCGTCCTTCTCTTGTCACCATATTTTTCCTTTAAATCTATAAGTTCTTCTTTTATTATGTCAAGAACTTTTTTAGAATCTGTCAATATAGAACGTAATTGTTCAACCAAATTCGTTACTTCTAAATATTCTTGAGTAATTTCTTTTATTTTTAAACTGCTTAATTGCCGTATTTTCATTTCTAAAATAGCTTCAGATTGTATTTTACTCAATCCAAATCGTAGTGCTAAATTTGCATTGGCATTATCTTCACTATTAGATTTTTTTATAATCTCAACAACAATATTAATGTTATCGATTGCTATTTTTAATCCTTCTAAAATATGTGCTCTAGCTTCAGATTTTTGTAAATTAAATTTTGTTTTTCTTGTAACAATAATTTTCCTATGCTCAATGTGATGCAATAAAACTTCTTTAATATTCATTATTTTAGGTTTATTATCAACCAATGCGAGCATTATAACGCCAAAAGATGATTGCATTTGGGTGTGTTTGTATAATTGATTCAATACAGTTTTAGAATTTGCATCTTTTTTAACTTCAATCACAATTCGTATTCCGTTACGATCAGATTCATCCCGCAAATCAGAAATACCATCAATTTTTTTATCTTTAACTAAATCAGCAATAGAAGCTATAAGATTTGCTTTATTTACTTGATATGGAATTTCATTCACTATAATGACTTCTTTTCCATTTTTTATTTCTTTTATTTCAACTTTAGCCTTGATTTTTATGGAACCCCTTCCTTTTTCCATATAATCCTTTATACCAACTTTACCTAGAATTACTGCACCCGTAGGAAAATCTGGACCCTTAATATATTTCATAATGTCTGAAACATTTAATTCCGGATTATCTATCAAAGCTATTAGTGCATTGCTGATTTCTTCAATATTATGAGTTGGAATATTTGTAGCCATACCAACAGCTATACCTGATGAACCATTAACTAAAAGGTTAGGAAGTTTTGTTGGAAGTACTGACGGTTCTTTTAAAGAACCATCGTAATTTGGAATAAAGTCAACCGTATTTTTATCTAAATCAACTAGTATCTCATCAGTGATTGAACCCATTTTAACTTCAGTATAACGCATAGCTGCAGCAAAGTCACCATCTATGCTGCCAAAATTCCCCTGCCCATCAATTATTGGATACCTCAATGAAAAACTTTGTACCATTCTAACCATAGCACTATAAACTGCAGAATCCCCGTGAGGATGATACTTACCAAGAACATCTCCAACGACCCTCGCAGATTTTTTATATGCAGTATTATGTTTCAATCCCATTTCTTTCATTGCATAAAGTATTCTTCTGTGAACAGGTTTTAGCCCATCACGCACATCTGGTAAAGCTCTTCCTACTATTACACTCATAGCATAATCTATATAGGAGCTTTTCATTTCATCTTCAATGTTTTTTGAAATAATACTAGTAGGAGTAATTTGAGGTACCATTGTTTCTTTAGATCTATTAATTCCTTTTTCTTTCATTTTTTTTATATTCCTTATTCTTTCTGCAAGAGGATATTTTTTTCATGAAATAGTACAATTAAATATCTAAATTTCTTACATCTAGAGCATGTCTTTGTATGAAAATCCTTCTTGGTTCAACTTGATCACCCATTAAAGTTGTAAAGATACGATCAGCTTCAACAGCACTTTCAAGAGTCACCTGTAAAAGCTTTCTGCTATTTAAGTCCATCGTAGTTTCCCAAAGCTGCTCAGGATTCATTTCCCCAAGACCTTTGTATCTTTGAACCGTAACACACTTATTTCCAAGTTCTTTTATAACTTCGATAAGTTTTATTATTGAATCTGACTCACAAATATCGCAGCTATTTTTATTTCTAGAATCATATAATTTATAAACTATTTTTTTCATGTATCCTTCGTCACCATATTCTATGTCTAATCCTTCAGATTTAAGTTGTTCCACAAACTTATCTAAGCTAGAAAGTTCTCGTAGATCTTTACACTCTAGCATTGTATTTCCATGTTGTAAACTTTGCATCATTTCAGGAAATTCGCTCTTAGTTGAAATTTCTTTGTAATTTTCTGAAAAAGCATCTTTAAATTCCTTCAATTCTTTATCGGAATAAATATATTGATCTTCCCCGTTTTTAACAACTTTATAAAGAGGAATTTTTCCAGCAATCTTAAATTGAAGATAATCCTTCCAGTAAATATTTTTCCTTTGCATTTTTTTCAAAAGAATATCAAGTTCACTCATACTTGCTACTATTTTACATAACTGTTTATCATCAATATCTTTTGTTTTTTTTTCATCATAGACAATAGACATAGACAAACTATCAAGAGCTGATGTGAATAAAAACTTATCCAATGCCTCTTCTGAATCTAAATATATTTCCTTTTTATTCTTTTTCACCTTAAAGAGAGGAGGTTGTGCTATATATACATAACCTTTATCTAAAAGTTGAGGCATTTGTCTATAAAAAAACGTCAATAGTAAAGTTCTAATATGAGCACCATCGACATCAGCATCCGTCATAATAATAATTTTATGATAACGTACCTTATCAATATTAAAATCTTGTTCCTCCCTTCCTATTCCGGCGCCTATTGCAGTAATTAATGTCCTTATTTCTTCATTTGCAAGTATTTTTGTAAGACGAGATTTCTCTACATTTAAAATCTTACCTCTGAGAGGTAAGATCGCTTGAAACGATCTATCTCTTGCTTGCTTTGCAGATCCACCAGCAGAATCACCTTCTACAATGAATAGCTCTATCTTCTGAGGATCTCTTTCAGAACAATCCGCTAGTTTTCCAGGTAAGGCGGCACTATCAAGAGTTCCCTTTTTTCTTGTAAGTTCCCTGGCTTTTTTTGCAGCTTCTCTAGCTTCAGCTGCATTTACAGCTTTATCTAAAATTTGCTTTGCAATACTGGGATTTTCTTCTAAAAATGTCACAAGTGCTTCACCAACTATTGATTGCACTGTTCCTTCAATTTCAGAATTTCCAAGTCTTGTTTTAGTCTGCCCTTCAAACTGAGGATTTGATATTTTAATTGAGATAATAGCTGTAAGCCCTTCACGAACATCTTCACCTGAAAGTTTTAAATTTTTATTTTTTGAAATATCATTTTTCTTTAAGTATTCATTAACAGACCTAGTAACCGCAGAACGAAATCCAGACAAATGTGTTCCGCCTCCAACAGTATTAATATTATTTACAAACGTAAAAATATGCTCATTATATGAATCATTGTATTGCATTGCAACTTCTATATTTACACCGTCTCTCTCTTTCATAAAATAAATTGGTTCTTTGTTGATGATATTTTTGTTCGTATTTAGATATTCAACAAAAGTTCTTATGCCACCATCATAATCAAAAACATGTTCTTTATTTTCGTTTTCATCCAGAATTCTAATATGTGTTCCTGCATTTAGAAACGCAAGTTCCCTCAATCTATTTGCGAGAATGTCAAAAGAATAACTAATTGTAGAAAATATTTCTGGATCTGGATGAAATGTGATTTCTGTTCCTGTTTTTTCTGTTATACCAACCTCATTAACGCAGCTCAATGGTTTCCCTTTCGAGTAAGTTTGTTGATAGATTCTTCCATTACGATAAACCTTAACTTTAAATGAATCACTCAACGCATTTACACATGAAACACCAACACCATGGAGACCACCAGAAACTTTATAGGAGTCTTTGTCGAATTTACCACCAGCATGAAGCTTTGTGAGGACTATTTCTAAAGCCGAAACTCCATTAAATTTAGGATCAGGATGTGGATCCGTAGGGATCCCTCTCCCATCGTCTAAAATTGTAACAGAAGCATCATGGTGAATAATAACATCAATGTTATCGCAATATCCAGCAAGAACTTCATCAATTGAATTATCAACAATTTCATATACTAAATGATGAAGTCCTTGACTACCAGTAGAACCTATATACATAGCCGGTCTTTTTCTTACAGCTTCTAAACCTTCAAGAATTTGAATATTAGACGCATCGTAATTGTTTTTTCTCACACTGTTGTTTTTAATTTCTTCACTTAGCATTAAAATTCCTCTAATTATTTCTCATATGACCAATTAAAACTTAAAAAATCTGTCATTTTACTGTTACCTTTATATTTTTTATACTCGTACTACCAATTAAACACTTATTCAGCTTTTCTATTATCTCTTTTTTGCGAATTAGCAGTTCTGAATTTGCAACTGAACTTTGCGCTATTATAGAAATTATACCATTTTTATACCCATTTACTTTAGTGCCACTTATACAAATCTCTTTATTCCATATTTTTTCAATTAAAAAAAAACATTTGTTTAATCCAAACTGTCTCTTTAGTAAACTTATTACTACTTCAGCTGCAGATGTCCAAGTCATATATTCATATCCTCATTGGCATTATAACATAGAAATAGTTTCTATCAATTTCTGGGTACATTATTGCTGGATTCAAGTAATCATTAAATTTAAATACTATAAAATCCTCATTGATATTTTGTAATGCTTCTTTTAAAAAATTGGGATTAAAGCTAATTTCTGTAGATTTTCCTTTGTAGTCAATCTCTAGTTCAACTTCACCAGAACCTAGCCCAGTCGTTGAAGCTGAAATTCTTAAAACGTTTGAGCCAAAACATAATCTAATTGCAGTAGATTTGTCAGCTAAAATTTTATCAGCCGTTAGAATAGCTACTTGCTTTACAGCTGTAAAAGTGTTTTTTACATTTAATTTTACTTCAAAATCATTTTTTTTAGGAATGACCTGCTCATAATTAGGGAACGTCCCTTCTATAAGTGTAGAGAAAAATATTACATCACTAACTTCTATAACTAGTTGATTATCTGTAACAGCAATTTTTATGTACTCAGATTTTGAATCATGTGACAATATTTTCAGAATGCTATCAGCGGCTTTTGTGGGAACTATAGCTTCTTTACGTTTCTTGTTTGTTTTTATTTCCTTTGTAGCAGCATAAGCAAGTCTTTTGCCGTCAGTAGCAATCATTCTAAAGTCACTATCTAATATAAAACAAATTCCATTTAAGACATATTTTTGCGAGTCCCTGGATACAGCAAAAATAGTTTTCTTTAGCATGGACACAAATATATCTTTTCTCAAAAGAAAAACCTCATCATCAACTGATAGTTTTGGCATCGGAGGGTACTCAGTTTTTGAAATACCAGCAAGAATGAATTTCGATTTTCCAGATTTAATATTTATACAATTCGTTTCATCAGATCTTATTTCTATTTCATTATTAACAAATTCTTTCACAATATCTGTAAACCTTCTTGCATGTACTGTAATTCCTCCCTCCTCTACTACTTCTCCTTTCATATAACATTTTACAGATATCTCAAGATCTGTAGATGATATTTTTATTTTATTTTTTGCTGTTTCAATCAAGAAATTTGAGAGAATAGGAAGTGTGCCTTTGTACTGTACTGCTGGAGATATTGTTTGCACACTAGCTAAAAGTTCATTTTTTTCACAAATTATTCTCATTTTTTATAGTCTCTTTACCATAAATATTATAAAACTGAATAACTACAAACATTAGTAATAATTATAACACTCAGTATATTGTTGACAATTGATGGCATAACAAAAAAAAGTAATAGCCATCAGCTAGAATTTAATAAAATTTCTACATAAAATCATGTTGATAACATGTTAAAGTTATTAACGTTTTAACAAAACGGCCCCCATTATACAAAATTTTTTGTTAGTTATGCACAATTTCACAATGGTTTTTAGTATCTTATCCGTAAGGAGTTAACAATCGAAATGCATTGTTTCTTATATGTTTTAAAAACGACATATTTTTACATTCAGATATAGTAGTGATTTTTGCTTTTTGCTTTTTAGATTCGATAATCATACAAAGCTTTTTAGCCAAACTTTTGCTAAAAATTTCTATGTTAGATTCAAAATGAAGCTTAAAACTTCTTACGTCCCAATTAGCAGATCCTAGAAAAATCCACTCATAATCAACTATAAAAATTTTACTATGATCAAAAGGTGGAGGAGTACGATAAATTCTTACACCACTTTCGACTAAGCGTAGGAAATTTGATGTGGCTGCCCAATTTATAAACCTGTGGTCACTTTTGTTTGGAATAACTATTTCAACATCAACTCCTCTCATTGCAGCCATCTCAAGTGCTGTTAAGATGTTATTCTCAGGGAGAAAATATGGTGTTGCTATAATAATTTTCTTTGTTGCGATATTTATTGCTCCATGAATAATAAATTCTATAATTCCGTTTTTGTTATCAGGACCATCAGGAATAATTCTCGCTGGAATTGCTCCCGAATTAACAAAATATGATTTTTTAAATACAGATTGAAATTTTTTACCTGTCACAAACTCCCAATCATCTTCAAACACTTTTGAAATTTGACTTATAATCGGACCGTTTAATTTAAATGTAATATCTAAGACTCCTTTTTTTATATCATTAACCAAAACATTATTTTTTGAAAGATTCATTCCTCCAAAAAAAGCTGTTTCACCGTCTATTACCATCATTTTTCTATGATTTCTTAGGTTTACAAAAGGCATTGCTATTGGAATTTGTGGCGGTAAGAATACACCATACTCTAAGCCTTTGATTTTTGAAAATTTTCTCTCTATTGAATTATGAAAGAATTTTAGTATTCCTATGCCATCTACTAAAATTTTCACGACAGCACCATTTTTAATTGCCATTTTTATAGCTTCTAAAAATTTATTAGTTTCATTGTCATAATCAAAAATGTAGCTTGATATTAAAATTTCCTTGTTTGCATTTTTTATAGCTTTTATCATCTCCGGATAAGCTTCAATACCATTTTGTAATGGTTGTACTGAATTACCAAGTGTAAAATCTTGAGGATATACTTTATGCCCAAAAGCCACAAACTGCTTGTAATGTGTTGGGATAGTTTTTAGAATATCACTTGTTGCTAAAGAGCTATTTTTAAAAACGACTGCAGGACCTCTTAACCGTGTCCCTTTCCTTTTCACCCTATTAATCCCAAGAAATATATACAATATGATGCTGAAAAATGAATGAGATGATAAAACAAAGGCTATCCAACCTATCGACGATTTAACATCATCTTTATGCAGCAATATGTGAATAACTATGTAAATGGACAAAACAACAGAGGTACCAGTTACAAAAAGAATGCATAAATTAGAATGTATAAGACTTAAAAAAGTATTTATGACCATTGCTGAATGTGATTCTATAAAAACTATATTACTATTAGCAAGTAATTCATTACTGACTTAAAGAAAGTAAACAACAAATCAAGACAGATTAGTTCAATATTGAAAAAATATATGCAAAAATTATAAAGATTTAACAAAAATGTATTTGAAACAGAAATATATGATATAAGATTTGACATTTTTAATATCTTTATATAAAATCGTCGAGTGTGTCAGGATTGTAATTAATTAAAAGAGTGGTTTTTTTAGGAACATTTTGATGGAGTGCACTATTAAGAGAACAAGGGGGGGTGTGGCAGAGTGGTCTAATGCACCAGACTGTAAATCTGGCGGGCTTGCCCTTCGGTGGTTCAAATCCATCCGCCCCCATGTATGTTTTGCAAGTATGAAATTATTTGCGGGAGTAGCATAATGGTAGTGCTCCAACCTTCCAAGCTGGCCATGCGGGTTCGATTCCCGTCTCCCGCTTTTGTTGTGTGATAAACATACTACTCTCGTAAATTTGTTGTTATGTCTCCATGTATTTGCTTGCTGATTAATGTGAACGGTATTTTGTAGTTTATGTTGTTGTTATGTAATGCCGGGGTGGCTCAGTGGTAGAGCACCCCCTTGGTAAGGGGGTGGTCACAGGTTCGATTCCTGTCCTCGGCTCTTGTTGTAAATCGATAGAAAGGCAGTTAAGATTTGTAATAATAAAAAGCTGAAAAATAAAATTGATAATGCTGTTATAAAAAAATTGTTGAATGTTTTGAGAATGTTGTTGCGATTATATTGTGCACATACAGTTTTAAGGCATATAAAAATATGGGAGAATTGAAATAATATGGCTGAAAGAGTTATTATAACTTTGGCATGTAATGTTTGTAAAAATCGAAATTACCATTTTAATAGAAGCAAAAAACTCGAAGGAAAATTAACAATTAAAAAGTTTTGTAAAAAATGTGTAAAGCGCACAGATCATAGTGAAACCAAATAGTGTATTGTGAATACTTGTTGTCAATTACAGTAGGGGTATAAGCTAAGTGGTAAACTGCCGGTCTCCAAAACCAGCATTGGAGGTTCAAGTCCTTCTACCCCTGTATTTTATAAGGTATAAAATTGAATGAGTTTGATAAAGATATTTGTACAGTTTTTTAAGTCTGCTTACTATGAGCTTACAAAAGTTACATGGCTTAGTAAAAAAGAGGTTGTAATTACTACTGCAGTAGTAATTTTTTTTATTGTTATGGTGTCTGTATTTGTTAGCGTTATTGATCTATTGTTGGGTGTCGTTATAAGCGCTATATTATGATCGGTGGTTGAGGTAAAAAAAATGGCAAATCAATGGTATGTTGTTCATACTTATTCAGGACATGAAGATAAAGTAAAGAAAAGTTTAGAAATGAGTGTTACAAATTTAAACATGCACGCTTACGTGTCTCAGATACTTATTCCTACTGAAGAAGTGGTTGAAGTAAAGCAAAATAGAAAACGAATTAAAAAAAGAAAATTTTATCCCGGATACATTTTTGTTGAGATGACTGTAAATAATACGACTTATTGGCTTGTAAGGAATACTGCTGGAGTCACTGGTTTTCTTGGAGGGGTAAAGCCTGTTCCAATGGCTCAACATGAAGTTGAAAATCTTCTTAATATCATTATTAATCCAGATGCTTCTAAACCTAGACCAGCAGTGTCATTTGAAAGAGAGGAGAATGTTCGTATTATTGAGGGCCCTTTTAAGCATTTTATAGGGGTTGTTGAAGAGATTAATCAAGAGAAGGGGAAGCTTAGAGTTATGGTTATGATATTTGGGAGACCTACACCTGTAGAACTTGATTTTTTACAAGTCGAAAAAATATAGAATCAATTATTTTTTATGGATAATGTGGAATCATTTTAATATTGTGGTATTTTTTGATAGTTAAGGCTAAGATAAATGTTATTAAGGAGTAGTGTAAAAATGGCAACAAAAAAGATAAAAACAATGATTAAATTACAAATCCCAGCAGGTGGGGCTAATCCTGCACCACCAGTAGGTCCTGCATTGGGACAACAAGGTGTTAATATCATGGAATTTTGTAAACAATTTAACGAAAAAACAAAAAAAATGGAACAGGGAATACCAATACCAATAATTATCAGTGTTTTTGAAGATAGGTCGTTTACGTTTATAATGAAAATGCCTCCAGTTTCTGCTTTGATAAAAAAAATTGTTGGCATTGCAAAAGCCTCTGCGGTACCAAATAGAGATAAAATAGCAAAAATTACAATGTTACAAATTGAAGAAATAGCGAAACAAAAAATGCCAGATTTAAATGCAAATGGAAATTTAGATGCTGCAAAACTTATGATTGAAGGAACTGCAAAAAGCATGGGAGTCGATATTGTTAAATGATAAAAAGGTTTATATAATAGTGTATTGTTTAGCAGATAAGTAGATAATGATGTCTTATAGTGCTAAAAAATAGGTGATATGTAAGTAGTAATAGGAGAAAAAAATGAAAAATAGGTTTAATGATATAGAAGGGTTTATTGATAAAAATAGAGATTATAGTCTTTTGGAAGCGATAACTCTCGTAAAGAAAACAGCAGTTGCAAAATTTGATGAAACTATTGAGATTCATATTAGGCTTGGAATAGATCCAAAAAAAAATGACCAGATAGTAAGAGGAACAGTTTCTTTGCCACATGGAATAGGTAAAACGAGGAAGGTCGCCGTTTTGGCAAAAGGCGAAAAGCAGAAAGAGGCAATACTAGCATGTGCTGATATTGTAGGGGCCGATGATTTAATAGAATCTATTTCAAATGGCAATATTAACTTTGATGTTCTTGTAGCAACCCCTGACATTATGAAAGATTTAAGTAAGATTGCAAAAATTCTTGGACCTAAAGGCCTTATGCCAAATTCGAAATCAGGAACCGTAACATTCGATATAATGACTACTGTCAAAGAATTGAAAAATGGCAGAATAGAATATAAAAATGATTCTCTTGGAATAATTCATGTTTCTGTTGGAAAAGCATCTTTTGAAGATGAAAAACTTTTAAACAACATACAAAAACTAATTAATACTGTCACTAGAGCAAAGCCTTTAAATTCTAAGGGTCAATATATAAAAAGTATTTCCATTTCATCAACTATGGGACCTGGAATATTTATTGAACATTGAAAGTTGGTTTTAATATTTTTAGTAAATACTCTTTAAGGAGACGGCTTGCAGCCGTCTTTAGTTTTTATATTGTATGAAAAAGTTACCGTATATACGGTGAGCTTAAAATTTTTCTTTATTTGTAATGTTTTTAAATTTTACACATATAAAAGATGGAAATTGTAAGTATGAAATGCAGTTTTTTAGAAAGAGTAGAAGAAAATAATTATTACCATTATTGAAAGTGATAAATTTTGTGTGTATGTGATAGTTTTTTATTAAGGTTTTTTAGTTGTTTTTAATAAATTGGAGGAATGTATGGCAGAAAAGAGCGAACTTTTAATGGCTCTTGATCAGATTGAAAAAGATAAAAATATTAAAAGAAAAGATATTTTAAATGTTATAGAAAATGCACTTATATCAGCATATAAAAAACACGTTGGTAAAAATGTTAATGTTGAAGCTAAAGTTGATCTTGATAACGGTAATATGATTGCAAGTGTAGTAAAAGTTGTTGTTAAAAATGTAGTAAATCCACTTTTAGAAATATGTATTCAAGATGCAATAAAATTTGATCAACATGTAGATGTAGGTTCTGAAATTAGAATACCTCTTAACACTCAAGATTTCTCACGTATAGCTGCGCAAACAGCTAAACAAGTTATAGTTCAAAAAATAAGAGAATCAGAAAAAAATTTATTGTTTGATGAAATGAAAGAGAAGATTGGACAAATTGTAAGCGGAGTTGTATATTGTGCTAGTAGAAATATTATAATTGATTTGGGTAAAACTGAAGCTATTCTTCCAGTTAATGAGCAGGTACATGGAGAAAAATTTAATGTTGGTCAACATATAAGAACTGTGATTGTAAGAGTTGATAAAAACTCTAGAGGTTCAGGAGTTATTTTATCTAGGGCAAGTAGTGAATTTGTAAAAAAACTTTTTGAATTTGAAGTACCTGAAATTTACGAAAAAATTGTGGAAATAGTTAACATTGTGAGAGAGCCAGGTATTAGAACTAAAATATCTGTACTATCGCATAATCCTAAAGTTGATCCTGTTGGTGCATGTGTTGGTATAAAGGGAGCAAGAGTAAAACCTATAATTGAAGAACTTAGAGGTGAAAGAGTTGATTTGATTTCTTTTTCGGTAGACCCAGTAAAATATATAACATGGGCTTTATCTCCAGCAAGAATTATTTCAGTAGTAATCACATCATATGATGATAAAAAAGCTGAAGTTTTAGTAGATAGTGGTATGTTATCCTTAGTAATCGGTAGAAATGGGCACAATGTAAGGCTTGCAGCAAAACTTACTGGTTGGCATATAGATGTTAAAAGTTATGAAGATCATAATAAATTTTGTATTAATGATTAAATAAAGTTAAAATAAAGTGTGAATCATTTAACTGTTATATTTTGTATATCTCAACTGAAAGTGTTTTTATAATTCTAAGGATATTATGAATGAAATTTATTTTAAATGGTTAAAATTGTTACGATTCAGTAGGAGTGTTTGTTTATGACGTTAAAACAAGTCAATGAAATTAAAAAGATTAATAAGAAAGATGTTATAAAAAAAGATGTTGTCTCATCATCTAGAATTAAAGATAATCCAATTAAAAAAAAGACAAAAGAATCTGCAGTTTCAAAAAGAATTGTAAAATCTAAAAAAACTGTTTCTAAAAATTTAGAATCTAAACTTAAAGTAAAAACTGTCAAAGTAAATCCATCAAAACCTGTCTTAAAAACTAAATCTATAAAAAAGAAAATTATAAAAAAAAGTATTCCTAATCTTAAGAAAATATCTACTAAGAAAAGTATTGACAAAAAAGAGAAATTTCCAAATATCATATTAGAGGAAGAGTTGTGTAAACAAGAATCTGTGACTACAAAAAAATGTTTAGTTAACAGTAAAAATACTTTATTGTTAGAGCTGAAAACAATAGATAATAGGCAAAAAGAGGAGTATATTTCCAATCCACAAATAAATATTAGATCAAAAAATATTAAAAATGAATCTCCAAAAGATACAAAAAAGTATCCTCATGAAAATCTAAAAAAAACAAAAACCATTCAAGAAACTCCGTTTAAAAAACATTTAGCAGTCGATAGTGATGATTACGATTTAATCATAATAAATGAGTTAACTACAGTAAAAGAGCTTGCTGACAATATGAGGCTCAACGTTGGAGATGTTTTAAAAAAACTACTTTTGATGGGTAGTCTTGCTACTATAAATCAAAAACTTGATCCTGATGTAGCTACTATTTTAGCTAATGAATTTGGATATGATACTAAATTTTCATCTATTTATTCCAAAGTTAAAATAGATGTTCACGGAGAAAATTTATCAAAACTTAAGGCACGTCCCCCTGTAGTTACTATTATGGGACACGTTGATCATGGAAAAACTTCTCTACTTGATGTAATAAGGAGTAGTAATATTGTTGCTGGAGAGCACGGTGGAATCACACAGCATATTGGAGCATACAAAGTTAAAATCAAAATACAAAGAGGAGAAGAGTATATTGCTTTTTTAGATACTCCAGGACATGAAGCTTTTACTGCAATGCGTTCTAGAGGAGTGAAAGCTACTGATATAATTATACTTGTAGTGTCTGCAAGTGACGGTGTAATGCCACAAACTATTGAAGCAATAAATCATGCAAAGATTGCAAATGTTCCTATAATAGTTGCTGTAAATAAAATAGATTTACCTACAGCAAATTCAAAAAAAATAAGACAAGAATTAAGTGGTTATGGCCTCGTCCCAGAAGAATGGGGTGGTGATGTTATAATGGTTGATATTTCCGCAAAACAACGGATCAATATTGATTTATTGTTAGAAATGATTTTACTTAAAGCAGAAATGATGGAACTTAAATCAGATCCTGATAAAAACGCCGAAGGTATTGTCGTTGAAGCTAAGCTTGACTCACGTAGAGGTCCTGTCGTAACTCTTTTAGTTCAAAGTGGAACTTTGAAAGTTGGAGATAATATAGTTATTGGTACTACTTATGGTAGGGTTAGAGCAATGATTGACGAATATGGGAAAAGATTTGATGCAGCTTTTCCGAGTACGCCAGTTGAAATTTTAGGGATAAGTGCATTACCTCAGGTTGGAGATAAATTTATTGTAGTTGATTATGAATCTCGTGCTAAAGAAATTGCACAATCTAGAAAAATAAAAATTCAGGAAACTTCTTCAAATCAAAAACGTCATTTATCACTTGCTGATATAAATTCAGGACGTACAAAAGATTTAAGGATAATATTGAAAACTGATGTCCAAGGTTCTTTAGGAGCTTTAAGCGATTCTTTAGAAAGACTTTCAACATCTAACATAAATTTAAAAATAATACACAAAGCAGCAGGAGCAATTACAGCATCCGATGTTGCTCTAGCAGTCGCTTCGGACGCATTAATAATAGGTTTTAATTTACGTCCAGATACGACTATTGAAAAACTTATAAGTAATGAGGGCGTAAGTATAAATATTTATAGAATTATTTACGATTTGATTGCAGATATAAAAGCGGCTATGGAAGGTATGCTTAAACCTGATGTGAAAGAAAAAATAATTGGAAAAGCAGTAGTAAAGCATGTATTTAAATTATCAACTTATGGTACTATCTCTGGTTGTTTAGTTATTGAAGGGAAAATTAAAAAAGATGCTAAAGCAAGATTATTAAGAGATAATATAATTGTTTTTGATGGAAATATTTCATCATTAAAAAGATTTAAAAATGATGTTAGAGAAGTTGAAAAAGGTTATGAGTGTGGAATAGGACTTGAAAAATTTTCAGATATAAAAATTGATGATATAATAGAGAATTTTGTTATTGAGAAATAAATAATTATTTGAAGTGATCTAATTATTTATGATTGATTTATTTATTGTTAAAATATTAAAAAGGAGGAGACAATAAAAAATGTCTCATAAGTGTTCAGTTTGTGGTAAACGTTCAACATCTGGGAATACTATTAGCCATTCAAATAAGACATCAAAAAGACTCTTTAAACCTAACATACAAAGTTTAAATATTATTTTAAATGGTAAAAGGTTACGTAAACGAGTTTGTACATCTTGTATAAGATCTGATAGAATTAAAAAAGCGATATAGATTGACGACTTATTTTAAAATAGATTTTTTAACATTTTGACGCTATAGTTTTTTTATTCTCTTATTATACTTTCACATGCTTTATATTGTTTTTTGAAATTTAAGGTTGTAACTGTCATTTTCATTGCTTATATCAATAATGATCTTATCACCCTCTTTGAATTCTCCGGAAATGAGCTTTAAAGAAAGAGGATTTAGTAGATAAGTTTGTATAGCTCTTTTTAAAGGTCTTGCTCCAAAAACAGGGTCGTATCCTTTTGAAGATATAAAGTTTTTAGCATTATCTGTTAGTTTTACATTTATATTTTTGCCAGCGAAACGATTTTCAAGAAGTTTGAGTTGTATGTCAACAATCTTATTTAATTCTTGTTTGTTTAATTTATGAAATATTATTATCTCATCTATTCTATTTAAGAATTCAGGCTTAAAGTAATTATGAAGCTCATGAATAATCTTATTTTTTGTCTCTGTATAATCATAAAATCCTTGGATATGCTGTGATCCTATATTTGATGTCATCACTATAACAGTATTTTTAAAATCGATAGTTTTCCCATGTCCATCTGTGAGCCTACCATCATCAAACATTTGAAGCATAATATTAAATACTTCAGTATTTGACTTTTCAATCTCATCAAATAAAACCACACAGTAAGGTCTTTTTCTTACAGCCTCTGTTAATTGGCCACGCTCTTCAAAACCAATATATCCTGGTGGTGCACCAATCAAACGTGATACACTGTGTTTTTCCATATACTCTGACATATCAATTCTTACAATGTTCTTTTCATCATCAAACAAAAGCCCTGCAAGTGCCTTTGCAAGTTCAGTTTTTCCAACACCTGTAGGTCCTAAAAATAGAAATGAACCTATGGGTTTGTTCGGGTCAGAAAGCCCGGAACGAGAACGACGTATTGCATTTGATATTGCAAATATAGCCTCATCTTGACCTACAACTTTTTCGTGTAATATATTTTCTATTTTAAGAAGCTTCTGTATTTCACTTTCAACTATACGACTAACAGGTATTCCAGTCCACTTACTCACGACTTCTGCAATATCTTCTTCGTCAACTTCTTCTTTCAACATTTTTTTGTTTTTCTGTATGATTGAAAGCCTTTCGTTTTCTTTTTCAAGTTGTTTTCGCACGCTTGGAATTCTTCCATAGCGTATCTCAGAAACAGTACTTAAATCTCCTATTCTCTCAGCTCTAAGTTCTTCAATTTTTAAATCTTCAAGACATGCCTTAAAATTTCTGATGTTTGATATAGCTTCTTTTTCATTTTTCCATTGCGTTCTCATTTCAAATGAATCTAGTTTTAATTTTTTTATTTCTTTTTCCATACGTTCTAAACGATCTTTTGATAAAGGATCAGTTTCTTTCTTTACTGCTTCTCTTTCCACTTCAAGCTGTCTTATCTTCCTTTCAATAACATCAAGTTCTGCAGGAATAGAGTCTATTTCTATTCTTAATTTGCAAGCGGACTCATCAATTAAATCTATTGCTTTATCTGGAAGATATCTGTCAGTTATATATCTCGAGCTTAACATAGTTGCTGTGACCAATGCTGAGTCTTTTATTTTTACACCGTGATGAACTTCATATTTTTCTTTTATTCCTCTCAAAATTGCAATAGTATCCTCAATTGATGGTTCTTCAGTAAAAATAGGCTGGAAACGTCTTTCTAAAGCCGCATCCTTTTCAATATATTTTCTATACTCATCAAGTGTTGTTGCTCCAATAAGTTTTAATTCACCACGTGCAAGCATAGGCTTTAACATATTTGCAGCATCAACTGCTCCTTCAGCTGATCCAGCTCCGACTATTGTATGCAACTCATCAATAAAAAGAACTATATTACCTTGAGCAGATTGAATTTCTTTTAAAATTGCTCTTAACCTATCCTCAAATTCTCCTCTATACTTCGTGCCTGCTATTAATGCTCCTAAATCTAGAGCTATCACTTTTTTATCTTTTAAACTTTCTGGTATATCCCCTGAAATTATACGTTGAGCAAGACCTTCTACCATAGCTGTTTTACCTACTCCAGGTTCACCTATTATAACGGGATTATTTTTTGTCCTTCTAGATAAAATTTGTATACATCTGCGTATATTTTCGTCTCTGCCTATAACAGGATCAAGTTTGCCACGCTTTGCTAAGTCTGTTAAATCTTTGCCATATTTTTCTAAAGCCTGATACTTATCTTCAGGATTCCGATCTGTAATACTCTGGTTCCCTCTTATATTTACAAGCGTTTTCAAAATAGCATCTTGTGTGAGTCCGTATCTCACTAGTATTTTTGAACTGTCTTCGCAAATTTCACCAGCTATGGCAATAAGCATATGTTCTGTTGAAACAAAATCATCTTTTAAGTTTTTTGCAATTATTTCGGAACTTGTTAAAATTCTGTTCATTGCTTGAGATAAAAATAGATTTCCATTATAATTTTTGGGTTTTTGCTCAATTTTATGCAAGAGATCTTTTATAATATTTTCAAATATCATGTCTTCTTTAATTGCAAACTTCTTTATTATTGCTTCAACTATACCATTGTGTTGTTTAACCAAAACATATAGGAGATGCTCTGAAGTTATCTCGTTATTACTATACTCTTGAGCTATATTCTGAGCACTTTCCAATGCTTCCTGCGATTTGATTGTAAACTTAGAAAAATTCATTAAACCCTCAATGTTTTCGAAATTTCTACAAAAAAGCTTCTTTCCAGTTATTAACAACTAATAATATGCCTAGAACATACTGTAGTACAAACTACACTTATCTAACTGATTTAATATATTTTGAATTTTTACATTCTTTAATACACTATAAATGTCATATGTAAATTATACGTGTATAATTTACATATGGTCATGAATATTTTTTTTCATAAAAGAGATAAAATTATTGATACTCATAATGCCGAAATTTTTACTTTTTCTCGTTCTTATGGTAACTCCACCGACATCTTTTTCTTTGCTTCCAATTATAGCTATATAAGGAATTTTTTGTATTGTATTTTCTCTTATTTTATATCCAATATTCTCATTTCTACTATCAAAAACAGCTCTTATATCATTTTCTAATAATTGTTTCAACAACTTAGCACAATATTCGTGCTGTTCTTTATTTATACTAATTATTGCCACTTGGATTGGAGAAATCCAAAGCGGAAGTGACCCAACGTAATGCTCTAGTAAAATGCCTATAAATCTTTCTAAAGAACCTATTAATGCTCTGTGTATCATATATGGTCTCTTTTTTTTTCCAGATGAGTCAATGTAATAAATATCAAAACGTTCTGGTAAGTTGAAATCAAACTGTATAGTTGAGCATTGCCATAACCTACCTATAGCATCTCTTATTTTTATATCAATTTTAGGTCCATAAAACGCTCCACCACCATTATCGATCTCATATATGTGTCCTGTTTTTTTCAAAGCATTCTCGATTGATTCTTGGGCTTTTTCCCAATCCTCTACTTTACCAATGTACTTTTTTTCGGGACGTGTTGCTATATAAACCTCATATTTATTAAAACCAAAAGCTTTAAGACAATCTATAGCCATATTAAAAACATTTAGCATCTCATTTTCTAGTTGTTCATGAGCAACTAGAATATGTCCATCATCTTGAGTGAAGCCTCTAACTCTAAAAAGTCCATGTAAAACACCAGATTTTTCAAATCTATAAACTGTGCCAAGTTCTGCATATTTTATTGGTAATTCCTTGTAAGAGCGAAGTTTTGTTTTATATACCATTAGATGCATTGGACAATTCATAGGTTTTACTCGGTATAGATTTTTATCTACTTCAATAGCAGCATACATATTTTCATAGTACGTTTGTAAATGTCCACTCATTTCAAAGAGTTTTTCGTTAGTAATATGAGGTGTAAATAAAAAATCATAATTATTTTTGAGATGAATTTTCTTTAAATAATCTTCAATAATATGTCTCAAAGTGGTTCCTTTTGGATGCCATAATATTAAACCACATCCAACAGTATCGTTGATACTAAACATGTCTAAATCTTTTCCAAGCTTTCTATGGTCTCTTTCTTGTGCTTCTTTAATTTTTGACAAATAATCATCTAAATCTTTTTTTGTAAAGAATGCTGTTCCATAAATTCTTTGCAGTCGCTCATTTGAAGAATTACCTCTCCAGTAAGAACCTGAAACCGAAAGAAGTTTAAAATATCTAAGTTCATTAGTTGAGTTTAAGTGTGGCCCTTTGCACAAATCTATGAATTCTCCAGATTTATAAATGCTTACTTTACAATCTTCAATCCCTGAAGCTATTTCGGCTTTATATTTTTCGCCCTTCGCTAAAAACTTGTTGACAGCCTCTGTTTTTGACATGTAGTAACAAACAAAAGAATATCCACTGTCTATTATTTCCTTCATTTCTTTTTCAATTTTTTCCAAATCACTCAAACTGAAAGGCTTTGCTCTATCAAAATCATAGTAAAAACCGTTTTCAGTTGGTGGCCCTATTGCGATTTTCACTTCTGGGAAAAGTTTAATAACAGCTGCTGCCATTATGTGAGCTGCTGAATGTCGTAAAATGTTTATTTTTTTTAAATTATCCATTTGTTTTATTCCATTGAAAATTTCGTATGCTAAACAGTGAACTTTATTATACTATTTTTTGCATAATGTTCAATGTCATATGGTAATGAAAGCTTTAGTGACACCCATGATAATTTAAATTCTGTAATTGGTTTTGATATTTTTATAAAAATTTAGTACACTTCAACTCCTTCGTAGACCATTACTTTTGTGTAATGCTGTTATTTTGTAGGTGGAATTATCAGAATGCTAAATACCTGTATTTTCTGTGAAATAATTAGCGGTAGGGTTTCATCTGATAAAGTTTTTGATGATGATATGCTTTATGCTTTCAGAGATGTGAATCCACAATCGCCTGTTCATATAGTTATTGTTCCTAAAAAGCACATAAGCACCTTAGGTGAAGTGTGTGAGAGCGATGAAGTTGTGTTGGGACATATTCAAGTTATCGCATCAAAAATAGCTAAAGAATTTTTGAGCTTAAAGAATGGTTTTCGCGTAGTTAGTAATTGTGGTTATGATGGAGGACAAACAGTTTATCATGTGCATTATCACCTCCTAGGTGGGCGTGTTTTTAAATGGCCTCCAGGATGATATGTGCTTCAATTTAAAAGAGGCGGTGTTTTTAAAGAAATGGTTAATGTCAAAGTGCGTGAAGGTGAGTCTATAGAAGAAGCTATTAGGCGTTTTAAAAGAGAATGTGAAAAAAATGGTGTTATGCAAGAAATAAAAAAACGTGAATTTTATAAGGCACCAAGCGTTTTGAAAAAAGAGAGAATTGCTGAAACAAAAAGAAAAATTCGTCGTAAGATGCTTAAAGACAGCAGATGGAGTAAATGAGTGAAGCCAAAAATAAAAATGGGATAGGTTATATTTGCGGAGTGTTATTTTAAGCATGTAACTTTTTTTGAGAGGTTAAAATGAAATTAAAAGATATATACGAACTTTTCATAAGAGAAGGTGTCAAAACTGACCCACGTGGGGCTGATCTTGTTGAGTTGGATTTATTGAAACGAAAAAAAGACTATGAATCAATTTCTGATGAAAAAAAAGTAAATTATGACATAGAGAGTCTTACGAATCCATATTACGATTCGAGAATTATTTATGGAGATCAAAATATTGACATTAAGACGATTATGGTTGGCATAGATATAGAAACTCAGGAGATCTTACTTGCAAGGCAACTTATAAATTTAGGAATTGATATTGATTTAATTATAGCTCATCACCCTGAAGGTTATGCCTATTCGACTTTTTATAATATTTTAGAAATGCAGACTGATGTTTTAAACAAACAAGGTATTCCAGTAAATATTGCTGAAAAAATTGTTTCTAAAAGAGTGAAAGAAGTACAAGAAAGCATACTTTCTCAGAATAGTGAAAGGGTTTTTGATACTGCGAAACTTTTAAATATCCCAGTTATGACAGCACATACTGTAGCTGATAATCATGTCACTACATTTTTACAAAATGCCATTGATATGTTGCACCCTTTATATCTGAAAGAGATTGTTGAACTGTTAAACAAATATCCTGAATATCAACATGCATCAAAAATTGGAAATGCACCACGTATCTTAAACGGCAGTGATTATTCACGTTGTGGTAAGGTGTTTGTGGATATGACAGGTGGTACTGAAGGTCCTATTGAATCCTTTGAAAAACTTTGTACTGTCGGAGTAGGTACAATTGTTGTTATGCATTTAAGTTCAAAAGCTTTAAAAGAGACCGAAAAATATCACATTAATGTTATTTTAGCGGGCCATATTTCATCTGACAACTTAGGATTAAACCTACTTTTTGACAAATTAGAGAGAAAATTTGAAAAAATTGATTTTATAGAATGTTCAGGATTTAGAAGATTTAGAAGATAAAGAATGACAACAATATCCAAGGATATTATTGAAAAAATAAGGCTTTCAAATGATATAGAGTCTATTGTAAGGGAGTACCTACCTGATTTAAAGAGAGTTGGACAAAATTTTAAGAGCTGTTGTCCGTTTCACAATGAAAAGACTCCTTCGTTTATTGTGAATCCCGAAAAGGGAATCTTTAGGTGTTTCGGGTGTGGTGCTGCAGGAGATATCTTTAAATTTGTTATGTTGGCATATGACTTATCATGGATTGAAGCTGTAAAGAAACTCGCTATCAACGCAAATGTAAAGCTTCTAGAATCTAAGCAAGATATAATAAAATCATCAGAGAAAGTAAGACTATTTGACGTTTTAGAAAATTCTGCAATGTTTTATCACCAATATTTACTTGAAAATATTGGTGCTGAGAAAGCAAGAAAATATTTTGAAAAGCGTGGAATTAATCGTAAAACAATAGATAAATTTAAACTTGGTTTTGCTCCTAAAGCACAGCTTTTTCAAAATATTTCAAAAAAAGGATATGACTATAGAGATCTTTTAAAAGCTGGATTGATAAAAGGAATGGGTAGAGGAACTTTTTTTGAGTATATGTCAGAAAGAATAGTTTTTCCTATTTTTGATGTTCAGGGCAGAATAATAGCGTTTGGCGGAAGATCTATTACAAATCAAGAGCCAAAGTATTTAAATACCCCTGAGACTACTGTTTATTCAAAATCGTCTAATCTTTACGGATTATTTCAAACTTTACCAGAACTTCGTAGAGAAAGAAAAATAATTATTCTTGAAGGGTATATAGATGTTATTGTTCCACAACAATTCGGGATAATAGGTGCAGTTGCTACACTTGGAACTGCATTTAGTCAGAATCATGTCAAGTTGATTTCAAGATATTCAGATATAGTTACTTTACTTTTCGATTCAGATGACGCTGGTAGAACTGTAACGCAAAAAGCTATCGAAATCCTACTTGAAAATGGTATAGAATGTAGGGTGTCGATTTTGCCAGAAGGTGTAGATGCTGATGAATATATATTACAGAATGGTAAAAAAAATTTTTTAAAACTTATTGAAGACACTTCTAAAAGTGCGATAGATTTTATGATAACAAGGGTATGTGGTGATTCTTTTAATAAAAATAATTCTCCTGATATAAAAGCAAAAGCCATCATGATTCTTTTAGATTTTGTGTCAAAATGTTCTAATTCTATAATTCAAAGAGAATATGTAAAGAATATTTCGCAAAACATGAATGTCAATGAAGAAGATGTTTGGAGTGAATTCAAAAAAAAACAGCAATTAAAGTATGAGAAAATTACTTCTGACAGCAAGGATTTAAAATCTTGTATTTTTGTAGATCGAAGAATTTTAGTATCCTTAGAAGAAAGCCTTTTAAATTTTATTTTGAATAATAGGTGTTATATTAAAAAGATTAGTTCTGATTGTTTCAAAGATTTCAGATGCAAAAAAGTTTTTGAACTCGTGAGTTCAGGATTAAGTGATGTTGATGTATTAAACTCTTTGTCTAATAATGAAGATAAAAACTGGTTTTCAGCATTTATTTTTGATTCTGTAAAATACAATGATACTGAAGAGGCTTTTATTACCCTTTTAAGAGATATAGAATTGCATAAACTTAAAAATAAAAGACAGTCTCTTGAAAGAGAAGTTCTTATGATGAGTGAAGGAAAAAAAGAAAAAGATAAAACGATATTTGATGAATATAAAAAACTAACAGCTATTTTAAAAGGTTCTGGAAAATAAATGGTAAAATATTTCAAAATTTAATTAATATTAGAATAGAACAATGACACTTGACTTATAAAGACATTAACAATAATTCTTTACAAGAATCAATTGTTACTGAAAAGGTAGGTAATTTTTTTGTGGCTCTAAAATGTTTAGGAGTGAATGTTGTGAACAATAGCGAATGTTTTATGGATAGAATCAAGAAAAATAATGCTGAAACTGTGGAATCCATAAAAGTTTCAGATGAAGAAGATGATATAAATCCTGTAAGAATGTATTTAAGTGAAATGTCGAAAGTTCCCCTGCTTAAAAGATCTGTAGAGGTTGAGCTTGCAAAGAACATAAGAGAAAACGAAAGAAAGTTAAAGTTTATAGTTTTAGAATCTCCGCTTATTATAAAAGAAATAAGAAATTGGGAGACTCTCATAGATCAACAAGAAATGACACCTAAAGAATTAATGCCGAGAGGAAAAAAATCTCAAGCACAATTGAGAGGTATGGGCATTAAAATAAAGACAGTAGTAAAAAAAATAAATAATATTGAGAATATCATATTTTCTCTCGAAGAAAAAATAAGACTAAAATCAATATCTCATGATGATAAAAAAAAGTATCAATTAAAGATAAAGGAATTGCGTATAGAAATTATAAATCTTATTATGGATCTTAATTTGAACCAGGACAAAATAAAAAGGCTTATTAATAAAATTAAGACTATAGCTCAAAAATTAAATGAGATAAGGAATGACTTAAAAATATTTGAACACAAATATAAAAATTCGGCCTTAAAAATACAGATATTGTTTAAAAATTATAGTTTTGGAAAAATTTCTGCTGATAAGTTTAAAAAAAGTACTGGCATTTGTGTACAAGATGTACATGGAGATATGGATAAAATTAAAAGTTTGTTAGCAAAAGAATCTAATTTACAAGAAAGTTTCACTATAACTCCTGAAGAAATGATTGATACTGATAAAAAAATAAGACTCCTTGAAAATGTTATACATAAAGATAAAATTAAGCTTATTGAAGCAAATTTTAGGCTTGTAGTTTCTATTGCAAAAAAACATGTTGGAATAAGTAATTTAGAATTGTCAGATTTAATACAAGAAGGTAATCTTGGGCTTTCAAAAGCTGTGGAAAAATTCGAATGGAAAAGGGGTTTCAAATTTTCAACTTATGCAACATGGTGGATAAGACAATCCATTAATCGTGCTATAGCCGATCAGGCACGAACTATAAGAATTCCAGTCCATATGAAGGAGCTTATATCAAAACTTACAAAAATTAAAAAAAAATACCAGCAAGATATGGGTAGGGAACCAACTATGGGAGAGTACTCAAAAGTTTTGAAACTTCCAATTGATAGAGTAAGGAGAGTACTAAAAATGATGCAGGAACCTGTTTCTCTTGCAACACCTGTTGGTGAGGAAGAAGATTCTCGACTTGAGGATTTTATAGAGGATCAAAACAGTCCAAGTCCTATGGCTAAGACACAACGATATCGCCTGCAGCTCGAACTTGAAAAAGTACTGAGTACATTAACTCAGCGTGAAGCAGAAATTATAGCTTTAAGATATGGAATAGGAGTTGGTTATCCTAGTACTCTTGAAGAAGTTGGTAAAAAGTTCGGTGTAACTAGGGAAAGAGTAAGACAAATTGAGGCTAAAGCTATAAGAAAATTGAAACATCCAAGTAGAAGTAAATCTTTACGTGAGTATTTAGATTAAATATCTTTACTATTTTCAAATATTAATAATTACTGGATGAATGAAAATCCTAGGAGTAATAATGCAAAAAATTGACCAATTTATTGGATCATTTTCTTTTGATGGAAGACTTGCAGAGGTTGACATCATAGGTTCAATAGCTCATACTAAAATGCTTGTAAAGACAAAAATTATAAATAATACGGATGGCAAACAAATTATTTTAGGATTAACATCTATTTTAAATGAAATTAGAAATGGTACAAAACTTGGTGATGAAGAAGATGTACATCAAGCTATCGAAAAAGAACTTATCAACAGAATAGGTACTGTTGGAGGTAAAATGCATACAGCAAGAAGTAGAAATGATCAAGTAGTTACGAGTCTAAGACTTTACATAAAACTACAAATAAAAATAGTTAAAAAACTTATAAACAGTTTTCAAAAAATACTTGTTAAAAAGGCCTTGGATAATATTGACGTAGTAATTCCTGGGTTTACGCACTTGCAACCTGCTCAACCTATTTTAGCAGCTCATCATATTCTTGCATATGCATGGATGCTGCAAAGAGATAAGGAAAGATTTACAGATTGCTATAAAAGAACAGATATCCTACCTTTAGGAAGTGCTGCTTTAGCTGGTACATCGTTCAATATTAATAGAAAGTATACAGCAAAACTTTTAGGCTTTCAGCATATAAGTGAAAATTCTTTAGATGCTGTAAGTGATAGAGATTTTGCCATAGAATTAGTTTTTTGTTTATCATTAACTGCACTGCATTTAACTAGGTTTTGTGAAGAAATAATTTTATGGATGACGCCTGAATTTAATTACATAAAAATAGATGATAAATTTACATCAGGATCTTCAATAATGCCACAAAAAAGAAATCCAGATTGTGCTGAAGTTATACGAGGAAAATCGGGTAGAATTTTTGGAGATTTAATCGCGTTACTTACAATAATAAAATCTTTACCGTTAGCTTACAACAGAGATTTACAAGAAGATAAGCCTCCTATTTTTGATGCTCTAGACAACACAAAAATATGTCTTAGAGTCATAACTGATATGATATCTAGTTTAGAGTTCATTTCAGAACAAACTTTCAAGAGTACCGAAAAAGGATTTCTTGCAGCTACTGAAATAGCTGACTATCTTGCAAAGAATAATGTCCCTTTCAGAACAGCTCATGGTATAGTTAAAGATATTGTTTTATACTGTAAGAAAAGATCTAAAAATTTGAACGAACTTTCAATTGAAGAATATAATAGATTTTCAAAAATATTTAAAAAAGACATATTTAAGTACTTAGATGCTAAAAACATAATAAAAATGAAAACTTCTTATGGTGGTACCTCAAAAAAATCTGTTCTATGTCAAATAAGAAATATTCAGCAAAAATTAAAATAAGAATAAGTATTATAGAAAATATATATGTTATACGATGTGATAGTATGGGCACATTTATAAATGTATAAGCTAAAAATTGATAATACTCTAAAAAATTTGGAGAAATTAAATTTAAATAAAATTGAAAAATTGTTTTTGTGTTTATTATAGAAGTTTAAAATTATTGTGTTTCATTATTATCAGCATTTATTAATTTTGCTTAAAATTTAAATTAACGGATTACTTATTGTTGACATTAAGTATTTGGGTTTAGTAGAATTTGGTACTGTTCTTTGTATTCTAAATTTTATATAAAATGAAGGAGAAAAAAATAGGATGTTAAGTTTCAATAATGAGGATTTATGCATAGAAAATGTTAGGTTGTTTGATATAGCTGTGAAATACGGAACCAGTGTATACATTTATTCGAAAAGCCAAATTATAAAAAATTTTACGAATTATAAAAATGCTCTAAAAAATAAAGAAGGCCTTGTTTGTTTTGCCTGCAAGGCAAATTCAAATGCATCAATTTTAAGAAGCATTGCAAAGCTTGGCGCTGGTGCAGATGTGACTTCAGGTGGTGAAATATACAGGTGTTTGCATGCAGGATTCGAGCCTTCAAAAATAGTTTACGCAGGTGTTGGAAAAACATCAGAAGAGATAGAATATGCCTTAAAAAATAATATTTTTATGTTTAATGTAGAATCATTTGAGGAATTAGATTTAATAGATAAGATATCTGAAAAAATCGGAGTTAAAGCAAAAATTTCTTTTAGAATCAATATTTGCATTGATCTCGAAACTCATGATTATATAATTACTAGTAAAAAAGGAACTAAGTTTGGCATCCTTTACGAGGATGCCTTGAAAGCATATTTATATGCAAAAAAAAAGAAAAATATTGTAATTGCAGGAATACATTCGCACATAGGTTCTCAAATTTTAAACATAAATTCATTCAAACTAGCTGCACAAAAAATAAAAAGTATTGTTACTGAAGTTGAAAAAAATGGTGTAGAACTTCAGTACATAAATTATGGTGGGGGACTTGGTGTTAAGTATGAAAAATCTCAAAAAGTTCCAGCTGTTAAAGATTTAATTTCAGAGTTGCTTGCAGCATTTGATTTAAATAAAAATAAGAAATTTATTTTTGAACCTGGACGCTCAATGATTGCAAACGCTGGGTATTTACTTGTAAAAGTTATATATAAAAAGATTTCTGGAGGGAAAAAATTCCTCATTGTAGATGCTGGAATGAATGACTTGGTGAGACCTGCTCTCTATAATGCTTATCATGATATTATTCCTATAAAAAAGATAAATACAAAAAAAGTAAAAACTGAAATTGTGGGTCCTATATGTGAAACTGGTGATTTTATAGGTAAAGATAGAATGATACCTGACGCAGTAGATCAAGGGGATTATCTTCTTATAACTTGTGCAGGTGCCTATGGTGCATCTATGTCTTCTCAGTACAATTCAAGACCCCTGATTGCTGAGGTTTTAATTGACATGGATAAAGATACATTAATAAGAAAAAGGGCAGGTTATTCTGATTTATTGTTGAACGAGTTATAAAAATAGTTTTATTAAGAAACATATAATGTTATCATAGGGTATTTTATGAATATAAATTTTTCAAAATTAACTGCTGCAGGGAACGATTTTATTTTAATAGATAATAGAAATAATGAGATTCTAGAAAATGAATATGAGTTTCTTGCAAAAAAGCTTTGCAATAGAAAGTACTCGATAGGC
This sequence comes from Candidatus Endomicrobiellum neotermitis, assembly GCA_031282355.1. Classification (GTDB taxonomy): domain Bacteria; phylum Elusimicrobiota; class Endomicrobiia; order Endomicrobiales; family Endomicrobiaceae; genus Endomicrobiellum; species Endomicrobiellum neotermitis. The sequence goes on from JAITDW010000003.1 coordinate 109,526, forward strand.
GCAGATGGTTTGATTTTAGTTGAGCGTAGTTCTTACAAAGACTTTAAGATGAAGTATTTAAATTCTGACGGATCTCATGCATCGATGTGTGGAAACGGTGGAAGGTCTGTTGCGAGGTTTGCTTATGATTTAGGTGTAGTAGATTCAAAAATGGTTTTTGAAACTGATGCTGGATTTGTAAACGCAGAAATTTTACCGCAAAATAATGTTAGACTTGGTCTGTATGATCCTAAAGATATAAAATTAAATATGCGAGTTGATGTTGAAGCTAAAGAATTTAATATTGATTTTATAAACACAGGGGTAGAACATGTGGTCATATTTGTTGATGATATTGAAAATATTGATGTTTTAAAGTATGGAAAAATTATACGATATCATAAAATTTTTGCTCCAAAGGGGACAAATGTTAATTTTGTAAAAGTTGTTAGTAATAATACTCTTTTTGTACGTACTTACGAAAGAGGTGTAGAAGATGAAACTCTAGCTTGTGGTACTGGAATAACTGCTTCAGGAATTATATCTGTCATTAAAAATTTTGTAAAATCACCTGTTAGTGTAGTCGCAAGAGGTGGTGATATGTTATCAGTGTCTTCAAATATAATGGGTGGTTGTAAAGTTACTAATGTTGTACTTGAAGGTCCCGCTGTTGTGGTATTCAAAGGAATGATTGATATATAGAAAGTTCATATTTATGGTAAGCATTGTTTTTTATATTTAATAGTAAATTTTTATGTTATTGTGGTATAGGAGGGTGAGTGATATTTTCTGGAGTTTATACAGCATTAATAACGCCATTTAAGAATGGTAAGATCGATTTTGATGCATTTGCTAAATTAATTAAGTATCAGTGTGAAAATGGTGTTGATGGAATTGTTTCATGCGGAACTACAGGAGAATCTTCTACTTTATCATATGAAGAATATGAAGCAATTTTAGATTTTTGTGTTAAAGAAGTAAAGAATAGAATTAAAATTATTGCTGGATCTGGATCTAATTCTACAGATGAAGCTGTACATCTTACACAGATTGCAAAAAAATTTGGATGTGCAGGAGCATTGCTAGTTTCACCATATTATAATAAACCTACTCAAAATGGTTTGTATTTACATTTTAAAGCTGTTGCTGATGCGGTAGATATTCCTATCATACTTTATAATATTGCTGGGAGAACATCTGTAAATATTGAACCTGAGACAATAGCAAAACTGTTTAGAAATTGTAAAAATGTTGTTGCTATAAAAGAAGCCTCTGGATCTTTAAAACAAATGAGTTTTATAAAATCATTAACGCCTGATATAGAACTTATTTCTGGAGATGATATGCTTACACTTCCTTTGTTATCAATAGGTGGTATTGGTGTTATTTCTGTTTTATCTAATATTATTCCTGCAGAAATTGTATCTCTTGTAAGTGCATTTGAAAAAGGTAATATAAAGGAAGCAATAGGGATTCACTACAGGTTACTACCTTTAATTAACTCAATGTTTTTAGAAACTAATCCTATACCAATAAAAACAGCTGCTTCGTTAATGGGTATATGTGAGTCATCATGGAGACTTCCAATGTGTTCTATGGAAAACTCGAACAAAATGAAACTTGAAAAAATTTTAAAAGATTTTAACCTCATATCGCTATAGTCGCGCTATTTTTAGTATTTTTATCGTTGTGAATCGGTTTAGATTTATTTCAGAGTACTCATTGTCTTGTTTAGTGTAATAGGACTATTTTAGTGGTTAAAAATTTAAAAAAGAGGTAAATTGTTAATGAAAGTAACGATTTGTGGAGCTGGTGGAAGAATGGGACAAGCAGTGATTACAATGATAGGATCAGGATCGTATAGTGACATAGAAATTTGCGGTGCTTTAGAATGTGATAAAAATAAAATTATTAAAACTAGTGAACTTTTAATTTTTTCTATTGATAATTTAGACAAATTTTTATCAGAGGCTGATATTTTAATAGATTTTACGAATCCAAACAGTACATTAAAAAGTTTAGAAATCGCAAAAACACATAAAGTTCCTGTAGTCATAGGAACAACAGGTTTTAATGAGAGTCAAAAGGAAAAAATAAAAATTATATCAAGAGATATTCCTATTGTTTGTTCACCGAATATGTCGATAGGTGTAAATATTTTATTTAAACTAGTTGAAGCTGTAGCGAAAAAAATATACGATTATGATATTGAGATAGTTGAACTACATCATAACAAGAAAAATGATTCTCCATCTGGAACTGCTGCTAAACTTGCAGAAATAGCAGCCACATCAATAGGTAAAGATATTGCTAGTGTTGGTGTTTATGGTAGACATTCTTCATCTATGCTTAGGAAAAAGGATGAGATAGGAGTACTCTCAGTAAGAGCTGGAGATATTGTTGGTGATCATACTGTATATTTTGCGGGTCCTGGAGAAAGAATAGAGCTAACTCACAGAGCTCATTCAAGAAATACCTTTGCAGCTGGTGCTTTAAGGGCAGCAAAGTGGCTTAATGTTGAGAGAGAACCTAGACTGTATGATATGCTTGATGTTTTAGATATATGATATTATAAAGTCACATAGATTTTAGGTTGTTGTTTTATATAAATAAGTTGTGGTTAGCCGTTTTTATTTTCAGGTGTTTTACTGTATGTCAAAATATAAATAATAAAAGGGAACAAAAATGAAAATTTTCTATAGCGAAAAATTAAAAAAACTACCTCCATATCTCTTTATTGAAATAGATAAAAAGAAAAAAAGAGCTATTGAACAAGGTGTGGATATAATATCTTTAGGAGTAGGTGATCCAGATTTACCTACACCAGAGCACATAATAATGACTATGCAAGAGTCTGTTGCAAATCCGGTTAATCACCAATATCCATTCGGTATGGGGATGCTTGCTTATAAAAAAGCAATTGCACAATGGTATAAGAAAAGATTCAATGTTAGTTTAGATACTGATGAGATTTGTGCTCTTATAGGGTCAAAAGAAGGCATAGGACATATGCACCTAGGATTTATAAATCCTGGTGACATTGTTTTAATTCCAGAACCAGGATATCCTGTATATAATGCAGGTACAATTTTTACAGATGGAATTCCATATTTTATGCCTCTAGTTAAAGAAAATTCTTTTTTACCTGATTTTGATGCAATTCCAAAAGACGTACTTAAAAAAGCAAAACTACTTTTTATAAATTACCCTAATAATCCAACTGCTGCGATTGCTACAAAAGAATTTTATGAGCGACTTATAGAATTTGCAGAAACAAATAACATAATTGTTGCATCAGATGCTGCGTATTCAGAGATATACTATGAAGAATGTAAAAAACCTTTGAGTTTCCTTGAGTGCGACGGAGCTAAGGAAGTAGGTGTAGAATTTCATTCACTTTCAAAAACTTATAATATGACTGGTTGGCGTATAGGTTGGGTCTGTGGTAATAAAAATATAATTGCAGGTATTGCAAAAGTAAAAGATAACTATGATTCTGGAGTTTTTCAAGCTATTCAAGAAGCTGCTGTTAAAGCGCTTACTTCTTCTCAACAATGTGTAGAAAATTTTAGGAGAATATATAGAAAACGTAGAGACACCTTAGTTGAAGGATTAAGGAAAATTGGATGGGATATAGACTTACCAGAAGCTTCGTTTTATATTTGGGCAAAAGTTCCAAATGGATATACATCATCACATGCTGTTTCAAAATTATTAGATGAAGCTGGTATAGTTTGCACACCAGGAAATAGTATGGGGAAGAGTGGTGAAGGGTATATTAGATTTGCTCTCACTGTTGATGTTTTAAGAATCAAAGAAGCCGTAGAACGTATAAATAAAATAACGTGGTAACACTTCGGATATTTTTCATAAAAGAAATATTTGTTGTTTTTTTGTATGCTTATACTATGAGAATTTTGATTTGTTGTTAGAATATATTTTGTTAGATTTTTATTGTTTTTATATCTATTTTTGTTTTATCAATTAATAATATTCTTGTTTTTACTAATCTCCTAGTTTTTTTGCTTAATAATTCGTTACCATAAAAAATACGTATACGTGAATGTTGTGTTTTTCTACAAGCTTCTTTATATACTTATAAAGTATGTAACTTAATTTATAAAAAAATAAAAAAAATCTAAGAATTGTAAAATAAGGATTATATTAGATAAATGCTTAGAAGAAATCAAAATATACATTTTGTGGGCATAGGTGGAGCTGGGATGTCTGGAATAGCTGAACTTCTAATAAATTTGGGATATAATGTTTCAGGATCTGATTTAAGAGAAACAGATGTTACTGAACATTTGAAAGCAATAGGTGCAAAAATTTATATAGGTCATGATTCTAAAAACTTAAAATCTATTGAAATTGTTGTAGTTTCTAGTGCAATAGATAAAGATAATCCAGAAGTTACTACTGCGTTAAATAAAAAAATTACTTTAATCTCACGAGTAGAAATGCTTGCTGAACTTGCAAAATCAAAATACACTATAACAGTATCAGGGACCCATGGTAAAACTACTACTACTTCTCTTACTTCTCTTATTCTTGATGCAGGAGGGTTTAATCCGACAATTGTTATCGGTGGAAAACTTAAGAATTTTAAATCTGGTGCTAAATTGGGTAATGGAAATTATATAGTAGTTGAAGCAGATGAGTCTGATGGGTCATTTTTAAAACTTTCTCCAACTATTGCAATCGTAACAAACATAGATGATGATCATTTAGATTATTATGGTGATATGGAGAATCTTAAAAAAGCTTTTATAAATCATATTAACCGTATTCCATTTTATGGTACTGCTATAATTTGCCTAGATGATGAGAATGTAAGAAACATAATTCCTAAAATTTCAAAAAAGTATATTAGTTATGGAATTGTGAGTAAAGCTGATATTAATGCCTCAAATATAAAAATAACGAAAAATTATACTAGTTTTGATGTCACCTATATCGGTAAAAGGATTGGCAATGTATGTATCAAAATTCCTGGAGAACATAATATATTAAATTCTCTTGCCGCTATAGGAGCTGGGTTATGTCTTGGTATGCCATTTAATTTAATTGTAAAGGCAATAAATGAATTTGATGGTGTTAACAGACGTTTAGAGATTAAAGGCGAAAAAAAAGGTGTAATGGTCATTGACGATTATGCTCATCATCCTGCTGAAATTATGGCAACTTTAAAAGCTATAAAATATTTTTGGTCTAAACGTAGAATTATTGTTTTATTTCAACCACACAGATACACACGTACAAAACAACTTTTTAATAAATTCGGAAAAAGTTTTTTATATGCAGATCTTGTTAAAGTTTTAGATATTTATGCTGCTGGTGAACAAAAAATAAATGGTGTAACTTCAGACTTAATAATAAAATGTCTTATAAAGAATAAATGTAAAGCAGAAAAATTTTTAGGTATAAATACAATTCTAAAAAATATTTTCCCAGGAGATATAATTTTAACTTTAGGAGCTGGAGATGTATGGCAAAAAGGTGAAGAATTATTAGCTTTAATTTGATAAGTATTAAATACCATGCATTTAAATACATGTATATTTTATAGACTGTATCAAATAAATGTTTCAATTATAATTTTATGAATGAAGATATTATTAATGAGTTGACTTTGTGTGGATGTAAAATACTAAGGGATGAATTTCTTTCTAAGCACTGTTCTTTTATGATAGGTGGTCCAGCTGATTTTTTCGTTGAAATTCCTAACGAACAAGCATTGTTTATTTTCTTAAAAAATATCACAACAAATTATGTAGTATTAGGTGATGGTACGAATGTTCTTTTCTCTGACAAAGGATATAGAGGCACTGTTATTCGCTTAACTGGTGATTTTAATAAAATTTATGTGTTTAAAAATGAAATTTTAAGCGGTAGTTCTGCACTACTTTTAGATGTTTTGCAAGTTTCCATTAAGAATAATTTAGTTGGTCTTGAATGTACTGCAGGCATCCCAGGTACTGTAGGAGGTGCGATTTATGGGAACTCAGGTAGTAGAAATATGTGGATAAGTTCAGTTGTAAAAAATGTAGAAATTTATAATAATTCTAGAAAAATTATTGTAGAAAGAAATAAAATAAGTTTCAGTTATAGAAAAAGTGGGCTTGAGGGGTGTATTATTACAAAAGTTAAATTTTCATTGAAAAGGGATATAAAAAATGATAGCTTAGGAGAGGTTTTAAGAAATATACAAAAGCGCATAAAAACACAGCCTTTGAATATGCCAAATGCTGGTAGTATATTTAAAAATCCTGTAGGATTTGATGTTGGTAAGCTAATTGAAGAAGTAGGATTAAAGGGTAAATTAATAGGTGGTGCGCAAATTTCTATGTTACATGGAAATTTTATAGTTAATATAGGTGGTGCTTCTTCAGTAGATGTTTTGATTTTAGTTGATTTAATTAAAAAAAAAGTGAAAGAAAAATTTAATATGACTCTTGAGACTGAGATAAAAATAATAAGATGATAATAAATTCTGATATTTTAGCGAAGATAAAAAATAAAAAAATAGGTGTTTTATATGGTGGAGAGTCGTATGAGAAAGAAGTTTCAATTAAATCTGGAAAAGCTGTTTTAAATGCACTAAAAAATTTACATTTAAACGTATGTGGTATTTATGTTGACAGAAATATTATTTGTACGATAAAAAAAAGTAAAATAGATATTGCATGTATTATGCTACACGGATTAATGGGAGAAGATGGAACAATTCAAGGTATGCTCGAATTGTTGAATATTCCTTATACTGGATGCGGTGTCTTTGCAAATGCTGCTTCAATTGATAAAGACATTTCGAAGAAATTATTTAAATGTGCTGGGATTTTAACCCCTAAATGGAAAACTTTTAAAAAATTTGAATTGGTACCTAGTGTTAAAAAATATCCAGTTGTTGTAAAGCCTTCAACTCAGGGATCTACGATAGGGTTAACAGTAGTAAAAAAAACTTCGCAATTTTCTAATGCCGTTAAAAATGCTTTTAAATACGGTCCAGAAATTGTTGTTGAAAGATTTATAAAAGGCAAAGAAATAACTGTCGGGGTTATGGATGGTAAAGCACTGCCGATTATAGAAATAGTGCTAGATGGAGACTTGTACGATTTTAAGTCTAAATATGAAAATGGTGGGTCAAAACACATAATACCTGCTAGAATAAGTAAAAAAGTTTATAAAACAGCACAAAGATATGCTGAAAAAATATATAAACTTTTCAAATGTAAAGCAATTTGTCGTGTAGATATGATTGTAGATAAAAATGATAAAGTGTGGGTTCTTGAAAATAATACCATACCAGGAATGACAGAAACGTCGTTGATTCCTGATGCATGTAAATGTATTGGTTACAATTTTGAAAATTTAGTTTTAAAGATTTTAGAGAGTGCGCTGTAAATGTTAAAAAGACAAGACTATTTTTATCGTTATAGGTTAAAAAATTCACGCTCATGTAGTAAAAAAAAGTTATTTTTGCGCTTCATATTGTTTTTTTTAGCATTTTTTGTTATTTGTTTTACGAGTAAAAAATTGATTAATTTTATTAGAAAATTTGATAAAATTATTGTAAAAAGTATAGAAATTACCGGTGCAAAAAATATTACAAAAACAGAAATAAAAGAACTTCTTCCATTTAAAATTGGAGATAATCTTTTAAAAATTAATTTATCTGAAGCTGAATGTGAAATAAAGAAATTAAAGCCAGAATTAAAGAATATCGTGATTAGTAGATGTTGGCAAAAAGTGAAAATCAAACTTTGTGAGAGGATTCCAGAAGCTTTTATAATGCATGAAAATAGAGTATTTGCTACAGATTTTGATGGTACGCTTTTCCCCATACGTGGTTTTATGGGTACAATGAAAGTCCCAATACTTCTTTATAAATCTAATTCTGAGATGAAGGAACTTTTAGATTTTATTAAAAGGTTTAAAGCTGTATGTGATAATTTTATAGAAAATATACATGAAATAAAAATTAACAATGCTGGAGATATAATTTTTATCATAAATAATGAAAATATAGTGGTTTTTTGGGGAAATGAGAGTCCAGAATATTTATGTGATAAATTTAAAAAATTTAAAAAAATTTACAAAGATGCGTTATCAAAATATGAACATTTGGAATATATAGATATGACTCTGTACAGCTCTGGAAGAGCGGCAGTAAAACCAATAAAGTACGATTAATTTTTCAAAGAGGAATTTTAAAATGGTCAAACAAACTCTTATAGCAGGTCTTGATATCGGTAGCAGTCAAGTATGTTGCGCCGCAGGAATATATGATGAGGAAGCTAGAACTGTTAAAATTCTTACTGCTGTTTTAATACCTTGTGATGGTATTAAGGCTGGTGCTGTTATAAATATACAAGAAGCAGCACTATCTGTAGGTAAAGCTTTTGAAGAAATTGAAAAAATTACTGGTGGGCATGTAGGTAGTACGATTGTTGCTGTACGTGGTAAATTTATTAAATCAAAAAATTCAAGAGGTGTTGCAAATATAAATCATTCCAATAAGGAAATTACACAAGAAACAGTTAGTATTGCGTTAGAAAGTGCTAAAAAACAAATAAGGGTAGAGCCTGACCAAGAAATATTTCAAATAATTCCACGTGAGTATATACTAAATCAACAAAGAGGTATACAAAACCCTATAGGAATGGAAGGGACTTATGTTGAGGTAGATGTGCATGCTTTTATAGCCTCAAGCAGTAATATATGTAACATAGCAAAAGTTATGAGCTCTGTAGGTATAAATTATGACGAGATAATTTATGGATACTTAGCTGCAAGTGATGTTTTAGTTACAAGAGAAGAAAAAGAACTGGGTTGTCTTATTGTTGATTTTGGTGGACTTACTACAGGAATTGTTCATTATGTTGATGGTATAATTAGACATATCGATGAAATTTCAAATGGATCAGATTATATCACGAGGGATATTGGACATAGGTTGAGAGCAGCTTATTCTATTTCAAAAGAAATTAAGGAGACGCGTGGAGTAGCTTTTGTTAATGCTAACTTTAAGGATGAAGAATTTGAATATAGAGGTGCAGATGGAAGAAGCAAAAGAAAATGTAGTAGACTTGAACTCGTTGATGGAATAATTACACCGAGAATTGATAGGATTTTATATGAAATAAAAGAGCTCATAGAAAAAAATAATTATGGAGACGAATTTTTGGCTGGTGGAATAATTGTTACTGGTGGAGGCAGCAATCTTCATGGACTTACAGAAGCATTTGAGAAAACGTTTAACTGTTCTGTGAGGACTGGAAGTCCTAATCCTGATAAAATTATTGGACATAATGAAATACTATTAAATTCATCTTATACTACGGCTATAGGTGCGATTGCTTATAATTTAAATGGTTATGTTCAAAAAAAATCATCAAGAAATGGAGTGTTGTCAAAAATATCAAAATGGTTTGAGGAAATTATTTGAATGAGCGTAAAAATCATATTGCCTACAAAAGAAATGAGTGGAGGTCGTCCTGCAGTAATAAAAATTTTAGGAATTGGTGGTGGCGGTTGTAATGCTGTTAATAGAATGATTGCTGCAAATGTAGGTAAAGTTGAATTTGTAGCTATAAATACTGATGCACAAGCTTTACTTAAATCTTCTGCTCCAGATATACTTCAAATAGGAGAAAAAATAACGAAGGGACTTGGAGTAGGTGGAAATCCTGAAGTTGGTAGACATGCCGCAGAGGAAAGTATAGAGGAGATTAGAGGAAGAGTCATTGGTGCAGATATGGTTTTTGTTACTGCTGGAATGGGTGGTGGAACAGGAACTGGTGCAGCACCGATTGTTGCAAAAATTGCCAAAGAAGAGGGTGTACTTGCTATAGGTGTTGTGACAAAACCATTTGAACATGAAGGTAAAGTTAGAATGGAACAGGCTGAAGACGGAATCAAAAATTTAAAAGAATATACAGATGCTTTGATTGTTATCCCTAATGAAAGAGTTTTTAACGTTGTAAATGAAAGAATAGCGCTTGACGCTTTTTATTACATTATAGATGATGTTTTACGACAAAGCATTCAAGCAATTACCGATGTTATAACTGTTACAGGTGAAATTAATAGAGATTTTGCTGACGTAAAGAATATTTTGAGTAATGCAGGTACTGCTTTAATAGGTATAGGGGAAGGTACAAGTTTAGATGTAAAGGAAGTTGTAAAAAAAGCTGTAACAAGTCCTCTTCTTGATAATTATGATATTTCGAAAGCTGCGAAAGCTCTTGTTAATATAACAACAAATTCTACTGTAACTGCTTTAACTTTACAAGAAATATTTAAACATATTAAGGATTATGGAATTAATGGACATGTTTTTTTTGGGCACACTATAGATAATAGGCTTGATGACAAAATTAAAATTACTATTATTGCTACAGGTTTTAAAGCTAATGAATCCAAAAACATAACAGATAATAAACATCAGCCTAGTTTTTCAAAACATGATTTATTCAAATCTGATGATATAGATCCATCAAAACCAGCTTATACATATTGGAAACCAAGATTCCTTAAGTAAAAAATATTTACAGCGATATGAACTGATGAACAATATTATAGATATCAAGAGGAAATAATGGAAATAGAAAAAATAGCTAGGAGAGTATGTCAAAATTTTAAGCCTTATATCGCTGGAAAATCAATAGAGTCACTTAAAAAAGAGCTTGGGCTTAGGTTAATTATAAAACTTGCTTCAAATGAAAATCCACTTGGAATTTCTCATAAGGTCATTAAAGCAATAAGAGTAAATTTGCCAAAAGTATTTTTTTATCCGGATTCTAATGCTTGTGAACTCAAAAAAAACTTATCTGATAAATACGTTTTGCCAGTTGATAATATTTTTTTAGGTGCAGGTAGTGATGAAATAATAGAATTGATAGCCAGAGTATTTTTTACTCATGAAGATGAAATAATAATATCAAAACATTCATTTACGAGATATGCAATGGCAATACAATTGATGGAAGCAAAAGCTGTTGTCATTCCTATGAGAAATGACTTAACTTATGATTTACGAGCTATAGCGAAGACATGTAACAAACACACAAAGGCAATTTTTATAACAAATCCAAATAATCCTACGGGTACATATAATACAAAACATGAATTTTTAGAGTTTTTAGAAAATTTAACTTTGAATAAATTTAGTGTTAAACCTCTTGTGATATTAGATGAGGCATATTTTGAATATGCTTCTTTAATAAAAGATTATCCAAATAGTATCAATTTTTTAGAGAGGAATCCTAATCTAATAATTTTAAGAACTTTTTCGAAAATATATGGACTTGCAGGTCTAAGAGTTGCCTATGGATTTGCGAGTAAAATTATAACAAACTATATAGAAAAAATAAGACCCCCATTTAATGTCAATTCACTAGCTCAGGTAGCAGCTAGTGCCGCAATAATGGATGAAATGCAAATTATAAAAAGTCAGAAATATGTTGAAAAAGAAAAAAAATATTTATATGAAGAGTTCAGTAAATTAAAAATAAAATACGTTAAATCTGTAGCAAACTTTATTCTTTTTAGTTCGTTACCGTTAAAGGGTAATGAATTATTTAAAAAATTGCTAAGAGAAGGTGTAATAATAAGAGCAATGGATGAATATGAACTTCCTTTCTATGTGAGAGTGACTATAGGACTTCACAAAGAAAATAAATTATTTATAAAAAAATTGAGGAAAATTATTTGCATTAAATAAACCTATAAACAAAGAAACTTTTATTTTTGAGAAATTTTAATTAGAAGATTAAATAATATTTATGAATAGAAAAGAAAAATCGCCTATTTTGTTTTTAATAGGTAAGATGATATTTAAAGTAATATTTAAACTGTTTTATAGATGGCGTATTGAAGGTATTGAAAATATACCTAAAATCGGAGGTGCTATCATAGTTTCCAGACATGTAAGTTTTTTTGATCCGCCATTAGTAGGTTCTTCTATAAGACGTCCATTATATTTTATGGCAAAAAAAGAATTATTCTATATACCAATTTTAGGATGGATAATTAAAAGAACAAATGCTTTTCCAGTAAATAGAAGCACATCCTATGACATAACCGCATTAAGGAATGCAGTTTCTCTTTTAAAAGCTGGTAGTTTGTTGTTGATATTCCCTGAAGGAACGCGTTCAAAAAATTCTAAAGTAGATGTTATAAAAGCTGGTATCGGTATGATGGCTTGTAATGCTCAAGTCCCGTTAATACCTGTAAAAATAGATAATGTCGATGTTATGTTAAAATTCAATAAAATAGTAATAAAATACGGAAAGCCAATATATCCTCCTAAAAACTTTATAAAAAATGATTATATTACTTTATCGCAAAAAGTTTTGAAGACAATAGCGTACATGTGAAAACTATTAAACTATTTATTATTATTTTGATATAGTATTGATCAAAATAATTTGTTTATTATGAGTGCTATATATGTCAATTTTCTTATGATCTACTTTCTATCATGAAAAAAATATAAGTTTTCAATCATTAATTTTATTATGATTTATGAGCAAAATGAAATTATATCCATTAAAAATCAAAATAGCAGACAAGGCAGGTTTTTGCTTTGGAGTTAAAAGAGCTATAAATTTAGCTGAAAAGGCTATAATCAAAGAACCTAAAGTATATACTTTAGGACCTATTATACATAATCCTCATGAAGTTGCTAGACTTGAAAAACGAGGTATAAAAGTACTGAATATTGGAGAAACAGTACAGAGTGGCTCTGTAATTCTACGCACCCATGGTATTCCTCTTAGTCTTTATAAGGAACTTGAAAGAAATAAAAGTATAAATATAATAGACGCTGTATGTCCTTTTGTAAAAAAAACACAAAATATAGTTAAACAATTAAGTAATTGTTCAAAATTTAAAGATAAAAATATAATAATTGTTGGCGAAAAAACTCATCCAGAAGTAATCGCACTCGTATCTTATAGCAATAATAAATGCATCGTTATAGAAAATGAGAACGAAGCGCAAAATTTTAAGCATAGTAGCAACTGTTTGAATGTTGTGAGTCAAACAACTCAAACACCTGAAAATCTTAACACTATAGTAAAAATTTTAAAAAAACGCTATAAAATAAATTTTTATAATACAATATGTAAATCTACGCTTGATAGGCAAAAAGCCGCTAGGAAACTTTCTAGATTTATGGATATAATACTAGTAATAGGTGGGAAAAATTCAGGTAACACTACAAGGCTTGTACAAATTTGTTCTGAGAAAATAAAAACATATCATATAGAATTTGTTGATGACATTAAAAAAAAATGGTTTAGAAATATAAATAATGTTGGATTAACTGCAGGAGCATCAACACCTGAATGGATAATAGAAAGAGTTAAAGATGCAGTAAAAAATATTAGAAATACTAATTATTTAAACGATACAAAGGTGTATTAATTTTAAATTATAAATTGACACACCTTTGTAAATATATTGACAATAAATTAATATACAATATTTGTTTTCTACAAAAAAAATGATAATTATAAATACTGGCAAAGGAAAAGGAAAGACAACTGCTTCTATAGGTCAAATAATTCGTTTTTTAGGTCATGGTTTTAAAGTCTGTCTTATACAGTTATTTAAGGAAGATAAATTTTACGGAGAACAAAAGATTTTAGTTAAATTAGATAATCTAGATTTCTTTTCTTTTGTAAAAAAGCATCCATACTGTGTTAAAAATATAAATTTAGAAGATATCGTTAATGAGTGTGTTGTAGTTATGAGAAAATTGAAAGAACTTGCAAGTAAACCTAAAAAATATGACCTTATCGTCTTAGAAGAATTCAATATTGCATTGAGAGATAGATTTATATTAGAAGATGAATTTATTAATATTGTGAAGCAATTATCACAAAAATCAAATATTATTGTAAGTGGGAGAGGTGCACCGAATGCATTAATTAAAATTGCAGATTTAGTAACTGAAATGAAAGAAATTAAACATCCATATAAAGTTGGAACAAAAGCTACAAAAGGAATTGAGTTTTAAATATTTACAAATAATGATTTTATCTTAAATTAATATTTAAAATAAACATAATTAAATTATGAGCTTAATTAAAATTATAAAAAAAAAACTTTTTTATGTCATATTTTTATCATTTATTAGTAGTACTACCGCATATGCTAAAGAATATAAACGTATTATTTCTTTAGCTCCTTCGATTACAGAAAGTCTCTATGAGTTAGGAATGGAACAGTTTGTTAAAGGTGTGACGATTTATTGCCCTAAAGGAACGATTGAAAAGAAAATCATAGGTACACTTATAGAACCTGATATTGAAAAAATAATATCACTTAAACCTGATATAGTTATTTCTACAAAAGAAGGGAACAACAAATTAATAGTTGAAAAACTCAAATATCTTGGTTTTGAAGTATATGTCGTGAATATGACAAAAAATTTCGATGAAATATGTACTAATTATGTAAATCTAGCAACAAAAATTAATAAAAAAAAAGAAGCAATAAATATAGTAAAAATTGCAAATTATTCATTAAAAAAAAATCATAACAGATATAAGAATTTTAATAATTTAAAAATATTTTGGGAAGTTGGAGAAAACCCATTATGTACTGCCTGTGGAAAAAGTTTTATAAATGATTACAATTATTTTACTAATACTATAAATATATATGGAAATGTTAACAAAAGATATATTTTCATTGATATAGAAAATGTTATAAAGCATAATCCAGATATTATATTTATTATGGATGTTAAAACGAAAAATTTAACAAATATATGTGAAAAATGGAATAAATATCAAATGATAAAAGCTGTAAAAAACAATAAGATTTTTATAATTAATACAGATAGCATATTTGCACATACACCTTTAACATTTATAAAAAATGTAGTGATGCTCACAAAAATTATTTATGGAGAAATTTAGTGATAAAAAGGAAATTAATATTTACTTACATAGTTATGCCATTGCTAATTTTTATCATATTTATATTTTCTTTATTAAATGGGACAATAGAAATTTCATTTTTAAATATACTTAAAATGTTATTTGGTAATAAAAAAATGCTAACAGAAGATATAATAGTTATAATAAAACAAATACGTCTTCCTAGAACTATAATGTCTTGTGTAACAGGAGCAGGACTTAGCATAAGTGGATGTGTATTTCAAGCAATATTAAAAAATCCGCTTGCAGATCCATTTACGTTAGGAATTTCAAGTGGTGCTGCTTTTGGAACTACGTTGGCTTTTGTTCTTGGACTTGATACTATGGCAAGTTTTTTTATGCCATTATGTGCTTTTATAGGGATGATCTGCTCAATATTTATCATATACTTACTGAACATGAAAAATAAATTTAATTCAAACTCAATGATTTTATCTGGTGTTGTTGTAAGTTATATTTTTTCTGCCGCGGTAATGTTTATGTTTATATTATCTCCTACAAATAGTGTTCAGTCTGCTTTTATATGGCTTATGGGTGGTAATTTGTCAACTTTCGATGAGAGGTTATTGCCATTTGTTATAGTTGTCGTAATCGTTGGAACAATAATTCTATCTTTATTAGGTAATATTATTAATATTATATCTTTAAATATTGAAAAATCAGAAACTTTAGGTATAAATGTTGCAAAAAATGTAAAATTTTTGTTCATTATGGCATCATTTGTTACAGCTGTCACTGTTTCAGCTTGTGGTATTATAGCTTTTATTGGTCTTATAGTGCCTCATATAATGAGAAAAATTATTGGAAGTAATAACGTAATCTTGATACCAGCTTCTGCTTTTGCAGGTGCTATTTTTTTACAATTATGTGATACTTTAAGTAGGACACTATTTTCGCCAATATTAATTCCTATAGGTATAGTTACAAGTGTAATAGGTGGTATTTTTTTTATTTGTCTACTGTTAAAATCGGAGAAATATTGATACATATAGATAATGTTTCACGAAATTATTTAGATAAGAAAATTTTAAAAAATATTTCGTGTGACATATATATAAATGATTTTTTTTGCATAATAGGAAGGAATGGTGTTGGTAAGAGTACTTTATTAAAGATTATTTGTGGTCTTATAAAACCATGTGCTGGTAGTGTGTTTATAAACAATAAAAATATTAATTCTTTTTCTAAAAAAGAGCTATCAAGAAAAATTGCTTTTCTACCACAATATGTAGACACTTCAGTTTCATTTATAGTTTCTGAATTTATTATGTTTGGAAGATGTCCATATATGAATGTATTTAAAATTCCATCGTCTTACGATTATACTACTGTAAATAAAATTATGGATTTTTTACAAATAAACAATTTAGCTAATAGAAGAATATATGAACTTTCAGATGGAGAAAAACAAAAAATATTAATAGCACAGGTTTTAGTCCAAGGAACTGATATCATTATTCTAGATGAGCCTGTTTCACACTTGGATATTGGAAACCAAAATAATATTTTAAAAATTTTGAAAAATTTAAATTCAGAATACAACAAAACGATAGTTTTGACTTTACATGATTTGAATGCTGCAAGTGAGTTTTGTAATAAAATACTTCTCATGGAAAACGATGGGTCTGTTTGTCAGTATGGTACTCCAGAAAAAGTCATAAACTATAAAAATATAGAAAAAATTTATAAAACCACAGTTATTGTAAGAACAAATCCAATTTCTAATAAACCTTATGTCATACCTATAAAATAGCATTATAAACGATGTTTATTATACTTTGTAATGTTTTTTAAACAAAGTAGATATTATATAAGATAAAGCTACTCCTTGTACTGCTCCTGCTAAAACATCTAATGGAAAATGATTTCCAGTATATATTCTTTCAAATCCAGCAATAGAAGCGATAACTATGTACCAGTACCAATATTTTTTTACAAATATACACATAAAAGTGCATACTACAAAAGCAAGTTGTGTATGTCCTGATGGGAAAGAATTTTCATGTAATCTTTCAAATAATATATTAACATTTTCTTCTCCAAATACACTTAATGGGCGTAATCGCGCAAAATAGTATTTTAATAACAATGTTATTATAGACGCTATTACTAGAATAACTACTAAAAGAATAGAAAGTACCCAAAAACTATTTTTTTTGTTACGTTTAAGTATCGCTATAGAAATCATAAACGTAAAAATAAATCCTATATTCACATTCATTGTATCAAAATAGGATTGTAAAGATGCATAATAATCTAAAAAATTGCATTTTAAATTTGAATTTATAAATTTAAAAATATTATGATCAAGTTCTAAAAGTTTTATGCATAAAACTTTTCTTTGTATTAGATTTAGTACACAATTAGATATAGAAATTGAATAGTTATGTAAACTATACTGTGTTTTATCTATATTTTTTATTTGTTTGTTTTGTAAAAATTTTTCTTTTATTGTAATTTTTTTACTATATAATGTGTGTAGTGTTGTAGTGACTATAAGCAATGCAAAAACATAAGTTGCATATAGATAAACTTTAAACAATTTTACACTCCAAAATTTTAAAACCAATCTTAGCATGCGAATTAATATAGCTGAATATTTAACTATAATCGATATAAATATAGAAAATATCAAATTTAAAAATCCTAAAATTGTTGACATTATATTTGCGTATGGAATCACAATTAATACACTCATTTTGTTGTTAAATATATTTATAATATTGCAAATAATAAACTTTTATTTTAAAATTTTAATTAAAACAATGACACTATCGAAAATTGTGATTTTTATAAGTATTCATTGTTTTTACAAATATTAATAATTCTACAAAATTGTTTTCATTTCTGCATATATAAAAACACTTAATATTGTAAATTTAATTTTTAGATTTTACATAATTTATTTATTTGAATTATTATTTCTGTAATACCTTTTAATATCATAAATAAAAATTTGTTATCATACTTATTCTATATTTTGCTTGTGTTAACTAAAAATGTATATAAATGACACAAATATTTAAACTTTTAAATTGGAGGTAAAAAAATGAATAAACAACAAATTAAAACCCCGTATTATTTGATTTCTGAGAAAAAAATATTGAAAAATTTAAAAAAAATTAAATATGTAAAAACACACAGTGGTGCTAAGTTAGTTTTAGCTTTGAAATGCTTTTCAACATGGGCTACATTCGATTTAATAAATAAATATATGGATGGTACAACAAGTAGCTCTTCATATGAAACAAAACTTGGGCATCAAAAATTTGGAAAAGAAACACACTCTTTTAGTGTAGCTTATTCGGTAGATGATATAAAAGAGATTAGAAAAGTATCTGATAAAATTATATTTAATTCTATATATCAGCTCAAAATGTTTTACAAAAATGTGAAGGATATTGAACTTGGATTAAGAATCAATCCAGGTTTTAGTTATTCTAATTTTGATTTAGCAGATCCTGCAAAAAAATTTTCGAGATTAGGTGTTTCCTCAGTAAGAAAAATTATGACAATATTAAATAAAATAGATGGAATTATGTTTCATTACAACTGTGAAAATAATGATTTTAAAATTTTTAGTAACATGCTTGACAAAATATCAGTAAAATTTGGGAAAATTTTAAGTAAGGTTAAGTGGGTTAGTCTAGGAGGAGGTATATCTTTTACAAAAGATGATTATCCATTGGATGCTTTTTGTCACAAATTAAAAAAATTCGGAGAGGATCATAAAGTTCAGATATATTTAGAGCCAGGTGAAGCTGTAGTTACGAATAGTTGTGAACTTGTTACAACGGTATTAGATATAGTTAAAAATATAAAAAATATTGTGATAGTCGATGCTTCTGTTGAAGCACATATGTTAGATCTACTTGTGTACAGAACTTTTGCTAAAATTAATACTAAAGCTGGTAACAACAAATATATTATTGCGGGGAAATCTTGTCTTGCTGGGGATATATTCGGTGAATATAAAATTTCAAATAAACTTAAAATTGGGTCTATAATACGATTTGCTGATGCTGCAGGATATACAATGGTGAAAAAGAATTGGTTTAATGGATTAAAAATGCCGTCAATTGTTGTCAAGAGATTGAACGGTAAAATTGAAATTATAAAGCAGTTTTTATATAATGATTTTTTAAATAGCTTATCGTAGTATGTATTCGTAAAAAACGGAGGAATTTAAAAAATAATGAAAAAAAGAAATGTACTTCTGATAGGTGCAGGTGGTGTATCTCATGTTGCAGCACATAAACTTGCACAAAATAATGATTTATTCGGAAGTATTTGTTTAGCTTCTAGATCTCTTGAAAATTGTAGATTAATATTAGAAAGTATAGAACGTAAAAGAAGCTACAAAGATATTTCAAAAAAGATCCAGATAAAGCGCGTAGATGCTTTGAATATTACTGAATTAATCAAATTAATGAAAGATCTCGAAATTTCAATTACTATAAATTTAGCTTCTGCATTTTGTAATATGTCTATATTAGAGGCTTGCATAGAGACTGGATCAGCATATATAGATACTGCTATACATGAAGATCCCACTAAAGTATGTGAAAATCCGCCGTGGTATGGAAATTATGAGTGGAAGCGTAAAGAGCGTTGCGAAGAAAAAAAAATAACTGTTATTTTAGGATCTGGGTTTGACCCTGGGGTCGTGAATGCATATGTAGCGTATGCAAAAAAACATTTCTTTGACAGTATAGATACAATAGATATCATGGATGTTAACAACGGTAATCATGGCAAGTATTTTGCCACAAATTTTGATCCTGAAATCAATTTTAGAGAGTTTGTAAAGGTTTGGACATGGATAAATAAACAATGGGTATGTAAACCAGTACATTCTGAAAAAAAAATATATAATTTCCCTGTTATAGGTAAGCAAACTGTATATTTAACTGGTCACGATGAGATACACTCCCTTTCAAAAAATATCGATGCAAATGCAATAAGATTTTGGATGGGATTTAGTGACCATTATATAAATTGTTTCAACGTTCTTAAAAATATAGGACTTTTATCTGAAAAAACTGTGATGACATCAGAAGGGATTGAGGTTGTCCCACTAAAAGTTGTTAAAGCCTGTTTGCCTAATCCTAAAAGCCTAGCTCCAAGTTATACTGGAAATACTTGTATAGGTAGTTCTATAGTAGGGATTAAAGATGGACAAAAGAAAGAAGTGTTTATATACAATATATGTAATCATAAAAGTTGTTATGAAGAAGTCGAGTCTCAAGCTATTAGTTATACAGCAGGAGTTCCAGCTGTTGCGGCTGCTATTTTAATTTCAAAAAATTGTTGGGATATAAAAAAAATGGTTAATGTTGAAGAACTTAACCCTGATCCGTATATCGATTTACTTAGACATATTGGATTATCTACTAACATTTCTAGAGTTTAAAAATTGTGTTGGTTTTGTTATGAAAACTAAATTCTTAAAAATTATAACGCTTATGATATAGGTAATAAAATATCAATTATGTTTGGTGCTTCAACAGTAAAAATTTCTTATAACAAACTTCTTACAAGATTGGGATATTGTCAATCTAAAATGAAACTTGATAGTAAGATAGTCATGTTGATAGAAGAAAATTTGAGTTTAGCACAAAAAATAATTGAACCTAAGATAGCAGTAGCTTCCGATAATATAAAATTTATTAATAATAATATAGTTTGTTTTGAGAACGGATATACTATGAAAAGTAGAAATGTTGCGTATCTTTTACGAAATTGTTTTATGGCTTATGGAGTATGCGTGACTGTAGGCAGTAAAATAGAATCTAAAAGAGACGAATTTTTAAAAATAAGAGAGATTTTTAAAGCTTTAATACTAGATTCTGCAGGATCTGTTGCTGCTGAAGAAACAATTTCAATTGCGAATTTACGAATTGAGACTTATGAAAAAAATAACGGTAATATGCTAACTAAAAGGTATTCTCCAGGGTATGGTGATTGGGTTCTTGAGTCAAACAAAGATTTTTTGAATTGGATAGGATCAGAACAAATAGGTGTTTCGTTAAATAAATTTTATCATATGAACCCTGAAAAATCTGTTTCCGCTTTGATTGGAGTTAATCGTTAATTTTTGTTTCATTAAATAATTCTTTTATATCATTTGGTAGTTTTGCAGTAAATTTCATAGTTTTTAAAGTGCTTGGATGCATAAAAGTAATGCTGTATGAGTGTAATACCTGTCTTTTGTATTGTTTTTTTTCGATCATGTTAGGACCACCATATTGTTGATCACCTATAATTGGATGGTTTATATACTTCATATGGCTTCTTATTTGATGTGTTCTACCAGTGATGATTTTTACTTTCAGTAAAGTATAATCGTGTTTTCTTTTAATAGTTTGAAATTCTGTAATTGCCATTTTTTTTGCAGAAGAATTAACAGATATAATCTTTCTGTTTTGGGGTGATCTTCCTAGTGGAGCTTCTATGATTCCTTTATCTTCTATTACTGTACCACTGACAGCAGTATAATATATTTTTTCTACAGATCTGTTTTGAAATTGTTTTGAAATATTTATTCTAGATTTTGTATTTTTTGCAAAAATTATAGTACCAGAAGTGTTTTTATCTAGTCTGTGTACTAAATATGGTGTATATTCGTTATTTGCATGCCATATTAAAGCGTTAAGTAAAGTTCCAGATAAATGGCCATAACATGGACATATTACAGTATAAGGTTGTTTATTAATAATAATAATATCGTTATCTTCGTATATAATATCTAGTCTCATTTTTTCTGGTATTGTTTTGGAGACATTATCATCATTTTTAAAATCAATTGTTATAGTATCGCCATATTTTAATTTATAACTTGATAAAATGACTTTACTATTCACAAAAATTTTCTGTCTATTGTTAAGTTTTTGAAAATAAGA
The DNA here is from genome assembly GCA_031282355.1 of Candidatus Endomicrobiellum neotermitis. Taxonomy (GTDB): domain Bacteria; phylum Elusimicrobiota; class Endomicrobiia; order Endomicrobiales; family Endomicrobiaceae; genus Endomicrobiellum; species Endomicrobiellum neotermitis. The sequence goes on from JAITDW010000003.1 coordinate 131,361, forward strand.
ACGAGAATAGTTTTCATATATTAACGGTAAATAATGATCTAATCTTTTTCTTTTAAATTCTTTATATATTATTTTCTCTTGCATAATGTTATTAGTATTCCTACTATAAATAAAAATATAGATATTATTTGTGATATCGAGAAATTATAATATTTAACACCTCTATAATCTCCTCTTAAAAATTCAATATTAAATCTTACAAAAGCATAATATATTAAATAAAATGCGAAAAGTACACCAGATTTATGTTTTCTTTTACTATAAAAATGTAAAAATAAAAACAATAAAAAATTTGTAAAAGCTTCATAAAGTTGGGTCGGATGTAGAAGTGCACCATTAGTTTTTAAAGAGATATTATTTATAAATGTTGATAACAAAGAAGGTATATTGTCAACTTTTTTACCATAACAACATCCTGCAAAAAAACAGCCAATTCTACCTATAGCATGACCTAAAGCTAAAGCTGGTGCAAATAAATCACTTAATTTAAATAAAGATATTTTTTTTATTTTTATATATATAAGTATAAAAAATGTTGCACTAATAAAAGCACCATAATAAACAAGCCCTCCGTGCCACAATTTAAATATTATCATACTAGGTGATAAGGTGATAATGCTATTTAAATTATCTATAAATACAAAGAAAAGTCTTGCTCCTATTATGCTAACAATCGCGATATATATAGATAGGGAAGATAAATCATTCTCTGAAATTATTTTTTCTTTCGATTTTCTTATAGAATATAAAAGATATAAAAATGAAACAATAAAAGCTATTGCAACAAAAAAACCATAACTATAAATTTTAAATATTCCAAAATCAAAGAGAATAGGATACATCTTTTATACCTTATTAATTATTATTTTTTTTGCAATCAATGAAAATTATATCAATGAAAAATAAAATTGTTGCCACGAATATACAGGAATCAGCAATATTAAATGAAGGCCATCTCAATGAATTGATTCCAAAATCAATAAAATCTACTACAGCGCCACGTAATAATCTGTCAGAAAGATTTCCAAAACCACCTGAAAGGATGAGATAAAAAGCATATTTTTTGATTTTTGAGAGTTTAGAAACGTTTTTGTAAAGAAAAACTATTATGATTATTAAAACTAAAAATACAACACAGGATAAAATTAGGTTTTTGTTTTCGAACATACTAAAAGCTATTCCTGTATTATGAATATTCGTAATGTTTAAAAAATTGAACCATGTGACAACATTGACATAGGAATTATACGCTATAAAATTATCTACTAAAAATTTTGTAAATTGATCCAAAACAAACATAAAAATTGTAAATAATATAACTGTTTTCATCTATTCATTATTTTTTGACATCTAGGACATAGTTCATTCTTTATGCACCGAACGTATTTCCAACATCTTGCACATTTACTATATTCTGACTTTTCAGCTCTTATTAGTAACTCTTCTTTACTTAAAGATAACTTATACTCTATATCCCAATTTCCAAAAACTAATTTAACAAGTTCTATATCTTTAAAGATGTCATTATATTTCTCTCCATACCGTATATATAGACATGCTTCAAGATCTGAACCTATAATTTTTGATTGTCTTAGTTTTTCGCAATTTAAAAAAATTTTTTTTCTTATTTCAATAATTTTTTCCCACTTTTTAATTACACTAATATCGATGCTGTAATCATCTTTAACTGTAGGGAAATCTGTGAGAAAAACTGATTGTGGTAAATCATTTTTAAACTTCCTTATCTCTTTCCATACTTCTTCAGCAGTAAATGAAAGAATTGGTGCTAAAAGTCTTGTTATGACAGAACATATTTCAAACATTGCAGTTTGCGAGCTCATTCTTTCTTTGCTATGTTTTTCACCACAATAAAGAGTGTCTTTTAAAACATCAAGATAAAATCCACTTAAAAATATTGTGCAAAAGTTATTTATTGTTGTTGTAATTTTATGAAATTCGTAATTTTTATAGTAGATTGTAATTCTTGATATAAGTTGTTGAAGTTTGCTTAAAGCATATTTATCTATGTCTTGCATATCTCTAAACGTAATAATTTTTTCTAAATTAAAATCTTCCAAATTTCCTAGTAAAAATCTTATAGTATTTCTTATTTTTCTATATACATCACTTAGTCCACTTATAATTTTATCAGATATTCTTATATCTTCCTTGTAGTTACTTGATGCTATCCAGAGACGAACGACATCAGCTCCATATTTATTTATTAAATACTCGCTTGATATGACATTACCAAGTGATTTTGACATTTTTTTTCCATGTCCATCCACAACAAAACCATGTGTTAAGACATTCTTATATGGTATCACTTTTTTTATTGCTGAAGAAAGTATCATAGAAGTTTGAAACCATCCACGATGCTGGTCACTTCCTTCAAGATATAAATCTGCAGGAAATTTTAAATTTTTATCATAATTATTATTTGATAAAACAGCTTCGTAAGAAGCTCCAGAATCAAACCATACATCTAATATATCATGCTCTTTAACAAAGTCTGTGCAAGCACATAAAGAACATTTTACATCGATTCCATCTAAAAGTTCTTTTTCATTCATCTCGAACCACAAATCAGATCCGTTTTCTTTAAATAAGTTTGATATTTTATTTATAATCGTAGAATCTATCAACGGTTCAGAACATTTTTTACAGTAAAATACTGGTATAGGAACTCCCCATAAACGCTGGCGACTTATGCACCAATCTGGACGATTTTTAAGCATTGCAGCTATTCTTGTTTTACCATATTTCGGAACCCAATTAACATCATCTATTGATTCTAGCAATTTTGAACGCAAATTATTATGTTCTATTGACACAAACCATTGTGGTGTTGCCCTAATGATTATAGGTTTCTTACATCGCCAACAGTATGGATATGAGTGCTCTAGTTTTAATGTTGCTAAAATTTTTTCTTCTTTTAAAAGTTTATTTACTATTAAAATATTCGCATCAAAAATACTAATACCTTTAAATTTTGGAACTTCTTTAGTATAAAATCCTCTATCATCTATAGGAGATAGAATTTCAAGATTATATTTCAAACCGGCTTGATAATCTTCATAACCATGTCCCGTAGCTATGTGCACTACACCTGTTCCATCCTTTGTACTTACAAAATCTGCAACAATTCCTTGTGATTGTTTGTTATTAAGTAATGGATTTTGACATTTAATATTTACAAAATCAATACCTTTTGCTTCAAAAATAAATTTAAAACTTTTAGCTTTTATCTTATGTTTAATTTCTTCAGCTAAATTTTTTGCAATTATCAACTTCTCTCTCTTCAGATTATCAAATTCATAAATAGCTACAATATATTTTGTTTCTTTGCTAAATGCTAGAGCTACATTAGCTGGTATGGTCCATGGAGTTGTGGTCCATACTAATACTGACGAATCTTTAAATATATCTTCATTAACCACATGTAATGTTTCTGGAAAAAATGTTACTTTAAATTTTACAAAAATAGAATTTGAAATATGGCTTAAATATTCAAGTTCAGCATCTGCTACAGCTGTTTCGCATGTAGGACACCAGTGAACAGGTTTATTTTTTCTATATATGTATCCTTTTGATACTAACTGCCCAAACACTTTTACTATGGATGCTTCATACTTATGATCTAAAGTTAGATAAGGGTGGTCCCAATTTGCTATAATACCTAGTCTTTTAAATTCATTCTTCTGTATTTCAACAAATTTTTTAGCAAAAATAGCAGCTTGTTTTCTGAAAATTAGTTTATTAGCATTGCGCTTGTTAGTGTTCATTTCTTTTAATACGATCTGTTCAATAGGAAGACCGTGACAATCCCACCCTGGTATGAATGGAACAAAATTCCCAGACATTGAATAGTACTTTATGATAAAGTCTTTCAAGATCTTATTGAGAGCTGTTCCCATATGTATATGAGCATTCGCATATGGAGGACCGTCATGAAAGATAAATCTTTCTCCGTTACTATTTTTTTCGCAAATTTTAAGGTAGAGTTTTTCTTTCATCCACTTTTCAATAAGCGCAGGTTCTTTTTGTGTTAAATTGGCTCTCATTTCAAAATTTGTTTTAGGAAGATTTAATGTTTCTGAATAATCTTTTTTTTCAGCCATTTTTTAAGCTCCTGTCCTAAAAATTTCTTCGTTAATTTTCAAATGTGATGATAATAAACTAAACAACAATAAATATAATTTTATGGTATTGTATCTAAAACTTTGTCAAACTCTTCCTCTGAGCGTCCAGTTATTTCAATAGTTTTCTCTCTACCCCTTTCGCCCTTTCTTAAAAATATCATTACTCTTTTTACATCAAAAAAATCTGCTAAGAAATTACACAGTTCCTCGTTTGCTTCACCTTCAGCTGCAAGAGCTGCAATTTTTACCCTTAAAATGGATCCAACTCTACTTACAACTTCATTTCTTTTTGAATTAGGTATCACTCTAACTTTAATAATCATTTGTGTTCCCCCCCTCTACGGGCAAAATTATCTACAAAACCTAAAACATTTACTTTTTATAATCCCATTAAACAACAATTGTTTAAGATCATTTATTGTTTTTTAGTATTACAAAATTTTACATTTTCAAATCTTTAGTAATAATTTCTTTGTTTCAAAAATTTATGTTTTTTAAAAAAACAAGGATTAACAAAACTGCGAAAAAGAGATGCTCCATCTTTATTTTACAACAATAATTTCTAAACAATGACATGCTTTATACATGCATGTAATATTAACATTCTTAGATTAGTAAACTAACATTCTTCCACAACTCACACAAAATACATTTTTAATAATTCTTTAAATTAATAATAACATTGTTCTAAAATAATAAAAATAATTTATTTTCATTTCAAAATATTGCAGAACCTAATCTAATCATGTTCGCTCCTTCTTTGACTGCTATTGTGTAATCCCCAGACATTCCCATAGATAAAACAGTGAATTTTGGATTCGAAAAAGATTTTTTAACATCTTTAAATAAATTGTATGTATGTTTGAAATGTTGTCTTGAATCTTCAAAATTATTACTGTATGGAGCTACTACCATTAAACCTTTTATTGAAATATTAGAAATTGAAAGACATCTCTTGTAAAAATACTTTATATCTCTTGGATTAATCCCTGTTTTAGTAACTTTTTCATCAACTTTTATTTCTATGAGGCAATCTTGAACCTTCCCTATTTTTCTTGCGTAACGATCTAATATAAGTGCAAGATCTATACTATCTAGAGATTGTATTAAATCAAAATTTTCAACAGCTTTCTTTGCTTTGTTTGACTGCAAATGTCCAACGAAGTGCTTTACAACATTAGTAGCCATTGAGTCAAGTTGTTTAAACTTTGGTAAAGCCTCTTGTATCTTACTCTCTCCAATATGTTTTATTCCACACTTTAAGGCTTCTAGAATACATTCATAGGAAACATTTTTAGTTATAGCTACAAGTTCGACAATATTAGAAGTCTCCCGAATTGAATCTAGAGTCTTTTTAATAAGTATTACATTTTCTCTGATATTTTTACATTTCATCTCTTATACCACAGTTTTTTTAACATCTATATACTCAATAAGTATAGCATATTTCAGCATATTTCTGTATTTATTTTCATCAAAAATTCATTTGTATTATACTTCAAGATCATTCGTGGAATAAATGTAAAATAAAGTATAATAGTAACATAGTTTTATTTTAACAGCTTTTTAAATTGTTGTTACTCCTTTTCTATAATGCATCTCTATTATGTAAACGTTTTGAGAACTGTGACTCATAACATAAAGCAGTTAAAAATATTCAAGAGGAGAAAAAAATATAAAATTTGTATAATTATTATGGTATGAGTTAAATTTGAATGAATTATGAAAGGGTTATGTGGCATCAAATTTTGTATTCTGATACTGTAAGAAAATTTATAATAAATATGATATCTGATTTGTTATAGAGGAGCGACTATATGCGATCTCCAAATGAAGGTCTAATTTTAAACAACGTTGTAAAATTAAGTAAAAATGCAAGGACAGTTCTTGAAAAGAGGTACCTAAATAAGGATAAAAGTGGTGTTTTAACTGAGACACCTGAGGGTTTATTTTACAGAGTTGCAGCTAACATCGCACAGGCTGATAAAATATATGATAATAATGCAGATGTGAGCGCGTTAACAAGAGAATTTTATATGCTTATGTCTTCTCTCGATTTTTTACCTAATTCTCCAACATTAATGAACGCTGGTAGATGTTTACAACAACTTTCAGCGTGTTTCGTTTTGCCCATAAATGATTCAATGGAGTCAATCTTCGAAACTTTAAAAAATACAGCTCTTATACATAAATCTGGAGGTGGTACGGGTTTTTCATTTTCAAAACTTCGTCCAAAAAATGATGTAGTTAATACCACAAGTGGTGTTTCTTCTGGACCTATATCTTTTATGCATGTTTTCAATGCTGCAACAGAAGCTATTAAACAAGGTGGAACAAGACGCGGGGCTAATATGGCTTTACTTAGAGTAGATCATCCTGATATTCTAGATTTTATAGTTTGCAAAGACAAGGAATATAATTTAAATAATTTTAATATATCCGTTGCAATTACAGAAAAATTTATGAATGCTTTAGAAAACGATGAAAATTATAACCTTTATAATCCTAGAAATGGAACAATAGTAGGCACATTAAATGCGAGGGTAGTTTTCGATAAAATAGTTAGTCAAGCATGGAAAAATGGTGAACCTGGTGTAGTTTTCATTGATAAAATAAATGATAAAAATCCTACACCTGAAGTTGGTCAAATAGAGTCTACAAATCCATGTGGTGAACAACCACTTCTCCCTTATGAATCTTGTAATTTAGGTTCTATAAATCTCGGACATTTTTTAAAGTCTAACAGTATTGACTGGGAAAGACTTTCTAAGGTAATAAAAACGGCTGTTCATTTTCTTGATAATGTCATAGATATGAACAGTTATCCCACAAATGAAATTAAAGAAGTTACTCTTTCTAACAGAAAGATAGGACTTGGAATCATGGGGTGGGCTGATATACTTTTATATCTAGGTATATCCTATGGATCTGACGATTCTTTAATTCTTGCTAAAAGAATTATGGATTTTATTAGAAATAAATCACATCAGGCTTCTGAAGAACTAGCGATAAAAAGAGGAGCTTTCCCTAATTTTAAACAGAGTATATACGCAAATGGTAATCTTATTAGAAATGCTACAACAACTACAATTGCTCCTACAGGGACAATTGGAATGATAGCCTCAGCTTCTAGTGGCATAGAACCAATTTTTGCACTTGTTTATAAAAGAACGCAGTGTCTTGATAAAAATGAAATGTATGAAGTAAATCAATATTTTGAAAAGCTAGCTAGAGAAAAAGGATTTTATTCTTCAGAGCTCATTGATAAAATAGCAGAAAGTGGAAGCATTAAGAGCTTTAAAGAAATTCCTGAGGAAATTAGAAAAATTTTTGTAACTTCACATGACATTTCTCCAGAAGATCATGTAAAAATGCAGTCTTCTTTTCAAAAATTTACAGATAATGCTGTATCAAAAACAGTAAATTTCTCAAATAATGCTACAAAAGAAGATGTGAAGAAAGCTTACATTCTCTCATATAAAATGAATTGTAAGGGAATTACAGTTTACCGTGACAAGAGTAGAGATATTCAAGTACTAACTCTTGCAGGTAAGAAAGCTGATCGATCTCAAAAAAAATATCCTTATGAAATAAAACCACGTCCACGTCCAAAAAAAACTAAAGGTTTCACATTTCTTATGCATACTGGGTGTGGTAAAATGTACGCTACTGTCAATGAAGATGATAAAGGGGCATGTGAAATTTTTACACAACTTGGAAAATCTGGTGGATGTACTTCATCACAAGCTGAAGCTATCAGTCGATTAATTTCATTAGCGTTGCGTTCTGGAATTAATCAATACTCAATTATAAATCAACTTAAAGGTATAAGATGTCCTTCACCTATTCTTTCTGAACATGGTGCGGTTTTGTCATGTGCGGATGCTATAGCTAAAGCTTTAGAAGCATATAATAAAGAAAAAATGATACCTACTTTTTTTACAACTCAACAAAAGGTTTCTTATCTTCAGGAATCTTACGAGATAAAATCTAAAAAAAGTTGCATTCAAAATTCTGAAGCTAATTTTGCAGGGGCATGTCCTCAGTGTCCTGAATGTGGAGAGATGTTTACGTTTACTGAGGGTTGCGTCATATGCAAAACTTGTGGATATTCTAAATGTTTTTAAAGTGAGGATTAATAATTCAAAATATGGTAAAAAATGATAAATGGATAAAAAAAATGGCTCTCAAGTATAATATGATTAAGCCATTCGAGCCTGTGCATGTAAGGAGGATTTTAGGGTTACCTAAAAAAAATAAAGAAAAAATTAATTTGTGCCATGATATTAGAGACCAGATTAATGGTCATGAACTAGGAGTGATTTCTTTTGGTACATCTTCTTATGGATATGATATGAGACTTTCAACTGAATTCATGGTTATGGATAAAAGAACAAAAATAATTGATCCTAAGAAATCACATGATGTATTGTTTAAAACTATAACAATTAAAAAATGTATAGAAATACATCCAAATTCACTAGTTTTAGGTAAAACTATAGAGTATTTTAAAATTCCGAAAGATGTTATAGCAATTGCTTTTGGAAAATCAACATATACCAGGTGTGGTATCTTTATAAATATTACTCCTTTTGAGCCAGAATGGGAAGGATATGTTACTTTATCAATAGTAAATACAACATCAGCTTTAGTTAAAGTTTACGCAAATGAAGGAATAGCTCAGGTTTTATTTCTAGGTGCAGATAAAGTATGCGGAGTTTCCTATTCTGATAGAAATGGGAAATATCAATCGCAAAAAAATATAACTTTTACAAAAATTTAATGATGCAAATTTATGATACATTTATAAGTCAATTTTAAAAAAATTAGCATATGGAAAAACAAAAAAAATGATATTGATACTAGATTTTGGCTCGCAATATACTCAGCTAATTGCAAGATGTTTGAGAGAACAGAAAGTGTATTGTGAGATATGTACAGGTAATGAATGCATTGAAAATTTTTCAAAATTTAAGAACTTAAAAGGGTTAATTCTTTCTGGTGGCTACGATAGCGTTTATTTAAAAAAATCTATGTGGCCTGACCCGAAAATATGGGATTTAGGTATTCCTATCTTAGGGATATGCTATGGTATGCAACTTATAGCGGAATATTTTGGTGGAAAAGTTAGTCCTTCAAAGTATAGAGAATTTGGAATTGCAAGTGTCAATATTGATTTTAACAGTTTTTTATTTGATGGTCTTAATAGAAAAGAAATTTTATGGATGAGTCACTGTGATAAGCTTTCAAAGGTTCCAAAAGGATTTAAAATAACAGCAAGTACAGATAGTTCTCCTTATGCAGCAATGGAAAATATAGTAAAAAAGATATATGCCGTTCAGTTTCATCCAGAAGTAAAACATTCAATTAATGGAAAAAAAATTATCCAGAATTTTATATTTAAAATTTGTGGCTTAAGTTGTGATTGGACAATAAAATCTTATCTCATAGATGAAATTGAAAAAATTCGTAAACAAATTGGAAAAAATAAAGTTTTATGTGCTCTATCTGGCGGAGTAGACTCTTCTGTTGCTGCAGTAATGCTTAATAAAGCAATAGGTAAGCAGCTCTATTGTGTTTATGTTGATCACGGATTACAAAAGTTAGGAGAAACTGAAAGGGTGCGGACAGTATTTAAAAAAATATTTGGCAAAAACCTTATAATAACGAACGCAAAAAAAATATTCTTATCAAGATTAAAAGGTGTAACAAATCCTGAACGTAAAAGAAAAATTATTGGCCATACTTTTATGAAGGTTTTTTACAATGAAGCAAAAAAATTAAAAAAAATAGATTTCCTTCTTCAGGGAACAATATATCCTGATATTATAGAAAGTATTTCCATAGCAAAATTGAAGGTACCTATTAAAAGTCATCATAATGTCGGTGGACTTCCTCGAAGAATGAAAATGAGACTTATTGAACCTTTGAAATTTTTATTTAAAGATGAAGTAAGAGCTTTAGGAAAAGAACTTGGAATTCCAATGGAAATCATAAACAGACAGCCTTTCCCAGGACCGGGTCTCGCAATAAGAGTTTTGGGTGAAGTAACTAAAATGAAATTAAATATTTTAAAAAAAACTGATGACATAGTAACAAAGGAAATAAGGAATTCAGGACTTTACGATAAAATATGGCAAGCTTTTACTATAATACTTCCTATTAAAACTGTTGGTGTTATGGGCGATACTAGAACTTATGAATATGTAGTTGTGATAAGAGCTGTAAATTCTGAAGACGCAATGACTGCAAATTGGACAAAACTCCCCTATGAACTTCTGGACAAAATATCATCTCGCATTGTAAATGAAGTTAAAGGTGTTAACAGAGTAGTTTATGATATTTCAAACAAACCACCAGCGACTATAGAGTGGGAATAATGAAATCTGTTTTTATATTTTTTTTATCAATATTTTTGCTTTTTTCTTCGTGTAGACAAAATAAATATAATAACAGTAGCAATACATTCATACAAATAAAGGGCTCAGATACTATGCTAAATCTTATTCAAGCACTGATAGATAAAAATCCAAAAATTAGGTCTAATGTAAGTATTACTGGTGGTGGATCAGGTGTTGGATTTGCATCTTTAATGAATGCTACATGTGATATTACGATGTCTTCTCGCATTATAGGATTAAAAGAGAAAATGTTAGCTGAAAAAAAAAATATGAACATAATGGAATTTAAAATAGGACTCGACGGACTTGCAGTGCTTGTTAATAAAAGTAATTCAGTTAATAGATTAACGCTGGCACAGTTAAGGGATATTTTCATGGCAAAGATTACAAATTGGAAAGAAGTTGGAGGAGATGATAAAGAAATAGTGATTCTCTCAAGAGAAAGTAATTCTGGAACTCATATGTTTTTTAAAGAACAAGTTTTAAGACAAAACAATAAAAATGCCTTAGATGAATTTGCTGCTGAATCTCTTATGATGCCATCTTCACAAACTATATGCTTAGAAGTTTCTCAAAATCCTAATGCTTTGGGGTATGTAGGTATGGGGTTTGTTGATAATAAAAAAGTAAAAGCTTTATCAATAGCCATTAATACGAACAGTAAATATATTTATCCTACATTAGAAAATGTAATGAATGGTACATATTTAATTTCAAGACCTTTGTATTTGTACACAAATAAGAAACCACAAAATACTGTGAAAATGTTTATAGATTTTGTTTTATCTAACTATGGACAAAAAATTGTTTTAGAAACAGGATTTGTGCCTATTAAATATAATAACTAAGTAAAAAAGTTGACTTTATCGAAGTATAAAGTAAAATTTAGCGTAATAAGAATTCATGTTAAAGTTTTGAACTTTTATATTTTTGTAGTATAAAAAATGAAGATGAAAAAAACTAAAAATACTATTATTGAAATAATAATTTTTATGTGTGGTACACTATCTGTTATTTTTGTTGTTTCAATTTTTATTTTTTTACTTAAAGAGTCACTCGGTTTTTTTAGAGAATATAATATTTTAAAATTTATTACAGGAAGAAATTGGTATCCTGATTCAAATGAACCTTCATTTGGTATTTTTCCTATGGTCATTGGATCTTTTTTAGTCACATTTGGGGCTTGTATAATAGCAGTTCCAATAGGTGTTATGGCTGCACTTTATATTTCAGAAATTGCACCAAAATATGTACATGATATTTTAAAATTTTTAGTAGAACTTATGGCTACAATTCCAAGCGTCGTAATAGGGCTTATAGGAATGTGCACTATCGTCCCATTTGTCAAGAATTTTTTTAATATTCCTACTGGGCTTACAGCTTTTTCAGGATCGATAATGCTTGCATTTATGGTTATGCCAACAATAGTAACAATATCGGAAGATGCAATACATTCTGTACCTTGGAAATATAGAGAAGGGGCACTCGCATTAGGAGCTACAAAATGGCAAGCTATAAGAAGAATTGTGTTAAAAGAAGCACGTCCTGGTATAATAGCTGCAATAATGCTTGGCATAGGAAGATTAATTGGTGAAACTATGGCAGTTATGATGATAACTGGAAATTCTGCTAGTATTCCTAAATCTATTTTTTCTCCTGTAAGAACTATGACAGCAACAATAGCTGCTGAAATGGGTGAAGTTGTAAAGTGTGATATACACTATAAAGCATTGTTTGCCGTTGGACTTGTACTTTTTATAATAACATTTATTGTGAATTTTATAGCAGATTTTTTTCTCGGAAAAAATAAATGATTAAGTTAAGTCCTAGATTATCGCAAAAAATTTCTTATTTGCTTCTATTCTTAGCAACCGTCTTAGCTATTGTTCCAGGCCTTTTAATTATTTCTATAATAATAGCAAAAGGAAAGGATGTTTTTTTTGCTTGGGATTTTTTAACGTTAATGCCAATAAATGGTATGCTTGATGGAGGAATTTTTCCAGCTATTATTGGTACTCTTTTATTGATTATCATCACTATTTTTTTGAGTCTTCCAATAGGTATAGGTGCTGCCATATATTTAAACGAATATGCTAAGGATAATTTACTTACTAGAATGATTAAACTTTCAATTGTTAATTTAGCAGGTGTTCCATCTATTGTTTATGGATTGTTTGGATTAGGTATTTTCGTTATGTATTTAAAACTTGGTGTTTCTATCATTGCTGGTGTCTTAACTTTATCTGTAATGGAGCTGCCTGTAATTATAACTACGTCGCGTAGTGCGTTAAAGAGTGTACCTTATTTATTTAGGGAAGCAAGTTTATCACTTGGAGTAAGTCGTTGGGATACAATAAAATATATAGTTCTTCCAAATGCTATTCCAGGAATATTGACAGGTGTAATATTAAGCATTGCTAGAATAGCTGGTGAAACAGCACCTTTATTATTCACTGCTGTAGCTTTTTATACTCCATATTTACCTCATTCAATATATGATCAAGTGATGATTTTACCATATCATTTATATATAACTGCAACACAAATACCAAATATAGGTAAAGATAGAATATTTGCTACAGCATTTATGCTTTTGATGATAGTTTTAACTATGAATTTTATCGCAATAATAATAAGAATTTATTTTAGGAAAAATAGAAAATGGTAAACAAAATTAAAGTTAAAAATCTGAGTTGTTATTATAATAAACAATGTGTTTTAAATTCATTAAATATTAACATTCTACAACATGAAATTTTGAGCATTATAGGGCCAGCAAACAGCGGTAAAACAACATTTTTAAGAACGCTAAACAGAATGAATGACTTAAATGTAAATTATTCACGTAAAGGTGAAATTTATCTTGATAATAACAATATTTTTTTTATGAATATGGAAAGTTTAAGGAAAAGAATAGGCATGCTTTTTGAAATGCCTATACCTTTACCAATGAGTATATATGATAATATTGTTTACGCGCCAAAACTTTTAAATATTGTCTCAAACAAGTCTGATCAAGACGCTATGGTTGAAAAAGTTTTAAAAAATGTTTCTTTATGGAATGAAGTCAAAGATAGATTAAACTCTTCAGCTATGAAAATATCTGGAGGACAACAGCAGCGACTTTGTATAGCGAGAATTCTCGCTATTAATCCTGAGGTTATTTTATTCGACGAACCATGTTCAGGACTTGATCCTATATCTACAGCAAAAGTTGAAGAATCAATGATTAGACTTAAACAAAAGTATACCATAGTACTTGTCACAAATAATGTGAAACAAGCATCACGTGTTAGCGATAAAACAGCGTTTTTTCTTATGGGTAAACTTATAGAAATTAATGAAACAGGTAAATTGTTTATATCTCCACAAAAAAAACAGACAGGAGATTATATAACAGGTAGATTTGGATGAATAGAGTTAATTAACATGTATTTTAAGGTTGTTCTCATTTTTACTTGTTTTTGAAATATAAAAATTATGTCAAATATAGAAATAAAAAATTTTAATATGTATTATACAAATTTTCATGCACTCAAGAATATTAATATCAATATTGCAGAAAAAAGGGTTACTGCTATAATAGGTCCATCTGGCTGTGGTAAATCTAGTCTTTTGAGGTCAATAAATAGAATAAATGATACAGTTGATGGTGTGCATACAAGTGGAGAAATTAATATTTCTGGTAAGAATATATATAATATTGAGGTTAATGTTGGCATTTTAAGAAGAAATGTTGGAATGGTTTTTCAAAGGCCGAATCCTTTTCCAATTTCAATTTATGAAAATGTTGCTTTTGGGTTAAAAGTTAATAGAATATATTCAAATAAAAATGTTATTGATGATGTCATTGAAAAAAGTTTGAAAGCTGTTTTGTTATGGAACCACGTAAAGGATAAATTACGAAAATCTGCATTAAGTTTAACTTTAGAACAACAACAGCGACTTTGTATAGCAAGAGTTATTGCTGTGGCTCCTAGTATTATTCTTTTAGATGAACCATGTTCTTCTCTTGATCCTATAGCAACACAAAAAATTGAAGAACTAATAATGCAGTTGAGTAATAAATATACTATTGTTTTAGTAACACATAATATGCAACAGGCTGCAAGAATTTCACGTAGTACAGCATTTATGTTTTTAGGGAAACTTATAGAATTTGATGATACTGAAAAAATATTTACTAATCCATCTATAAAGGAAACAGAAGATTATGTTAGTGGTAGATTTGGGTAATCGTTTCTATGAGTCATTACTTAATTGATGTAAGAATTGTGTTACTATTAATAATAGGGGGATAAAAAAATATGCGTCATTTTGATGTTGAAATAAATGATTTACAAGATCATCTTCTTAAGACAGCTGAACTTGTCCAAAATATGATAAGAGCTGTGATGCAAGAACTGATAAATAAAGATATAAAACAGTCTGAGGTTATATTATGTCTCGAAAAAAAAGTTAACATTCAGGAAATAGTAATTGATGATAAATGTTTAAAACTCATAGCTTTAAATCAACCTGTAGGAGCTGATTTGAGATTTATAACTTCTGCAATGCGTATCAGTAGTGATTTAGAAAGAATGGGTGATGAAACGGTAAACATAGGTAAGAAAATTGTTCACTTGATAAAAAACGCTGACCTTAAACCTTTAGTTAATGTACCAAAAATGGTTAAGATCGTACAGAATATGATAGTTGATTGCATAAAAGCTTTTAACACAAATAACTCAGACCTTGCTTTATCAGTGCTTATGAAAGATGATGAAGTTGATGATTTAAAAAGTAAAATTTTTAATGATATTAAAAAATTAATGGTTGAAGCTTCTGATATTGATACTGTTCAAAAAACTATAGATTTAATGTTTGTTGCAAAAAGTATAGAAAGACTCGGAGATCACATAACAAACATTAGTGAAGATGTTATTTTTATGATTCATGGGAAGAATATACGCCATCCAAGAGTTTATAAGTAAACATAAAACACATTATACTATTTATTAATCAAAAGATTTATATTTCAACTCCAGTTTAGCTTTAAAAAATTTCATAAACAAATATTTTTTGTAATTGAGGGTTATTCCAATGTTAGTAAAAACTGTAAAATATAAAAATGGACTTACATTAGTTTTAAAAAATTGTAGAAATAATTTGATATCAGCTATAGCTGTTTTTATAAAAGTAGGTTCCATTAATGAAACTACTTTCCAGTCTGGATTATCACATTTTTTAGAGCATTTGATGTTTAAAGGTAGCAATAATTATCTAGGTAATTCTATGAGCAGAAATGTTGAAAATATGGGTGGGTGTATAAATGCTGTTACAACAAAAGGATACACTATGTACTATATAAGTGCTCAAAAAAATAAAATAGAAAAATGCATAGAAATGCTTGCTGACACTATACAAAATCCACTTTTTTCTCAAGACGAAATTGACAAAGAAAAAAAAGTTGTCATTGAAGAAATTAAAAGATATTTAGATAATCCAGAATCTATGCTTTATGAAAAGTTTTATAATACAATTTACACAAAAAGTACCCTGAAAAATAGTGTTATAGGCAAATCACAAATTATTGCAAATATTTCTCGTAAAGAATTGTACAATTATTACAAAACTTATTATGTTCCAGGAAATATAATAGTTGTTGCAGTTGGAAATTTTAATGAAATAAAAGTGAAGAAACTTGTAGGAGAAACTTTCGGTAAATTCTATGAACAATCTTTACCTATTGAACCATTGATTGTTGAAAATATTCATAACGGTGAAGATATAATTGAGTATGGGAATGTAGAAATAGGATATATGCTTAGTGGATTTCTTGGTCCTAATTTAAGCGAAACTGATATGTATATAGCGGATATAGCTGTAAATATTTTAGGAGAAGGTAGGACGTCAAAGCTTTATAAATTTTTATATGAAAAAAAGCACCTTGTGTTTTCTATAGATGCTTTTTTTATGATTGAAAGAGGTACTGGGAATGTGTGCATCATGTCTCTTTTTGATCCAAAAAACATAGAAGAGGTAAAAAATGAAATAAAAAATCAAATTCAAGGTATTATTGAGAACGGTGTTACTCAAAAAGAATTAAATAGAGCCAAACTTTCAATAAAAATGAATTTAAGTTTATCTTTTGAAACATCAATTGATATTGCAGAAAGACTTGGATATTGGTATTTAATGGGAAATCCCAGTTTTGTTACAAAATATGTACAAAAATTGGAAAAAATTACAATTGAAGATATAATACATTTTTTTAAAAAATATTATTCATCCAAATTAATTTCTAATATAGCTTTGTTACCAAAATTAGATATTTATAATAATGAAATATATTCGGAGAAAAAAAATGATAAGTAGTTTTATACTCAAAAATGACATAAAAGTTATTTTTAGCAAAACTTATGAAGTTGATGTTGTTGCATTAAAAGTGTTTACGCCTGTTTCAGTTATAAATGAAAGTTTAGATAATGCAGGGATATCTTATATTACTTCTAGACTTATGACACGTTCCACTAAGAATCGTTCAAATGAAATTCTTGCAAGTGATATAGAAGACATAGGAGCACAATTGTACAGCTTTGTTGATTATGATATATCTGGGATCGGTATGATTTTTTTATGTAAATATTTTAATAGGGCAGTAGAGATTCTGTCAGATATTATATTAAACCCTACTTTTCATGATACAGAATTGTCTTTTGAAAAAGAAAATATCATAGCATCACTCAATTCACGAAAAGATATTATAGGACGTGTTGTTTATGATGAATTTATAAAATTATTTTATCACAAGACACCTTATGCTATGCCTGTTTTAGGTACTATTAAAACAGTTCAAAAAATGAATTTTAAGAGCTTAGAACAATGGTATAAATATTCTTATAATTCCTCAAATATCTTGATTTCAGTTGCAGGGAATGTAGATAAGAATATCGTTAAAAAGTACATAGGAAAATATTTTTCTTTAGTTCATAATGGATTAAAATTTAAAACCCCTATTTTTAACATAAAACATTCTAAACCAATAAAGAAAAAAATTTATAGTAAATTTAACCAGTCATATATATATTTAGGATTCCCAGCACCAAGTATTTATGATATAGATTTTATTTCAATAAAGGTTGCAAATATTATTTTAGGTGGAAAAATGAGTAGTAGATTGTTTATTGAGTTAAGAGAGAATCTTGGTCTTGCCTATGAAGTTGGCACTATATACCCTTCAAGAAGAGAAATGAGTTATTTTGCTATTTATATAGGACTCGACAAAGAGAATATAGATTTGGCACTAAATAAAATAAATAAAATTTTAAAAGATTTTTATACTTTAGGTGTTTTAGAACAAGAATTGAAAGATGCAAAAATGTATATAAAAGGTCTTCATGCTATGAATAAACAAACTGTAAATAATCAGTCCCATTATTATGGATGGTTAGAAATTATCGGTAAAGGTCATGAGTACGATACTAAATATCTCAAAGATATAGATAAAATTTCAACAAAAAATATTTCTGATGCAATTGGTAAATTATTTTCTAAAGATTCTACAACTATAATCATTAGTCCTCATTTAAAATAATTGTGTATACACCACACAATTATTAATAAGTAGGTTTTAAAAAATTGATGAACAAATTAAATGAACTCATTAATAAGGTAAATAATTCATCACAAAATTTTGATGTATATGCTGTTGGTGGATTTTCAAGAGACATCATATTGAAACGTAAATATAATGATATTGATTTAGTTGTTGATAAAGATGTTATAAATTATTCTAAGAAAATTGCATATTCATTAAAATCGAAACTTATAAATTTAGACAATGCAAGTAAAACCTATAGAATAATGCTTAAAAATAATGTTGTTACACATATAGATATTTCTCATTTCATGGGTAAAACTATAGAGCAAGATTTACAAAATAGAGATTTTACTATTAATGCTATAGCGTTTAACATAAAGTACTTTAAAAATTTTAAAGAACATCTTATTTTAAATGATAGAGATACTTTGGACGATTTGTTGAAATATAAAATTATAAATACTGTCTCGCTTGAATCGTTTATAATGGATCCTTTGAGAATGCTAAGAGCATTTCGTCTTGCAGCTGAATTAAATTTTAGTGTTTCTCAAAAAACATTAAAACAAATAAGATCAAATGCAAAATCAATATCAAAAGTGGCTTATGAAAAAATTAAAAATGAATTTTTCAGAACATTATCTGTTGAAAATAGCACAATATTTATAAAAAAAATGGATAAATGTGGATTACTTTCTGAAATATTTTCTGAAATTGGAATAATGAAAGAGACATGTAATAAATATTACTATCATCCTGGAGGATTATTTCAACATTCTTTTGAGACCATGAAATCTGTAGAAAATATTTTAAATAATTTAGAAAAATATTTCCCTGAAAATTTTTTAGATATTCAACAACACTTTAGAGATGATAATGTTTTCTCTGAAAATATTACGAGAAGTGGGTTGCTAAAATTCACAGCTCTTTTTCATGATAATGCAAAACCGGAAACTGCAAAATTTGAAAGAGGTAAACTCCATTTTTTAGAGCATGAGGAAGTAGGAGCAAAAAAAATAGAGAAAATTATGTCAACTATGAAATTTAGTAAAAAGGATGTTGAGTTTGTAACATTATTAGTGAAGCAGCACATGCGTCCTTCTGTTCTAACAAGAAGTAAAGTTATAACAAGAAGGGCATTATTAAAGTTTTTTAAAAATATAGGTGACAATACTGCTGATTTAATTATTCTTGCAATGTCAGACTGGCATTCATACAGAAGACTAAATGTATTTCCTAAAGAAATATTAAAATTTCAAGAAAAATCTGTGAGAGAAATTATAAAATTTTATTATGAACTTAAAAAATTGAAACCTATTCCTAAAATTATTGATGGTAACATTATAATGAAAAAATTCGATTTAAAACCAGGACCACTAATTGGAAAACTCCTATATTTTGTATCAGAAGCTCAGAAAAAAGGTAAAATTTACAATACAAATGAAGCTTTAGATCTGGTTTTTTCAAAAATAAAACACATGAAATTATATAAACTAAATTATGATAGATAATTTTTAACATTTTTATCTTTCATTATTCCTATGAACGTACGTTTTTTTTTGTTATTTCAGGTTATTTTTGTTACAATAAGTCTCATTACTATAAAACTACTAGAATGTTTTATAGATATTAGGTAGCATTTGTTTTTATCATATGTAATTTATATTTCTTAGGACTCTGTCAATGAGTAATTTTTCAGTAATAGTGCTTGCAGCTGGTTCAGGGACAAGAATGAAGTCTTCTTCTCCAAAAGTTATGCATAAGCTTTCTGGTAAGTTCTTACTTATGTGGACCATAGATGCTGTAGTTTCTTTGAACCCTGATAATATTGTTGTAGTTTTAAATCGTGAAATCAAAGAATTGAGGGAGTATTTATTTAAAAAAAATATAAAAATTATTTATCAAAAGAGACAACTTGGCTCAGCACACGCTGTTATGCAATCAAAAAATTTTTTTAAAAATTATAAGGGTAACATTTTAATTTTGAGTGGAGATGTTCCCTTGATTCAAACTTCTACTTTGTTGTCATTAATAAAAAATGCTGAAACAACAAGAGCTTCGGTTACTGTCTTAGCCACACGTGTTGAGAATCCTTTTGGTTATGGAAGAATTATAAAAAAAAATGATAGTATTTTGGAGAAAATTGTTGAAGAAAATGATGCAACATCTGCTGAGAAACAGATCAAAGAAATAAATTCTGGAATTTATTTCTTTGATAATAATCTATGGAAAATACTTTCAAAGATAAAGTCAAACAATGTAAAAAGAGAATATTATATAACTGATGCAGTATCTGTACTTAGAGAAAATGGTATGAATGTTTCCTTTCTTATGTTGAAGAATTCTTACGAAGTTAAAGGAATAAATAATAGAACAGAGCTTTCTCAAGTTGAAAGTATATTGCAACATAAAAAAATAAAAGAACTTTTAAACAATGGTGTTAGTATTATAGACACAAGTAATGTATATATATCTTATGATGCAAAAATTGGATGTGATACTGTTATTTATCCAGGTGTTTTTATAGACACGTGTGTTTTAATAGGGAAAAATTGTATAGTAAGAGGTGCAACTTATATATCAAATTCTCAAATAGGTAACTCAAGCTCTATACTATATTCATACATAAAAGATGCCACTATAGGTAAAAATGTCGTAATAGGTCCTTTTTCTCACATAAGGCAAAATACTATTTTAAAAGAAAACGTTAAGATAGGAAATTTTTCAGAAATAAAGAAGTCTTTAATAGCAAAAAATTCTAAGGTTAGTCATCTTTCATACATAGGTGATGCTAAGATTGGCAAAGATGTAAATATAGGTGCTGGTACTATAACATGTAATTATGATGGCAAGAAAAAACATAAAACACTAATAGGTGCAAAGTCATTTGTTGGATCTAATGTAAATTTTATAGCACCAATCAAAATAGGGCAAGATGTTTTAATTGCTGCAGGCTCCACTATAACTCATAATGTTCCTTCGCATAAAATTGTGATTGCGAGAGCAAAACAAGAAATAAAGAATAAATAAAAATGAGGTATACTTATTGTGATAAAGCTTATTTCAGGTAATGCTAATCTTGATCTATCAAAACAAGTGGCAAGTAAGTTGGGTATTGAGTTAAGTAAAACAATAGTTAGACGTTTTAGTGATGGCGAAATTGAAGTTAAAATTATTGACAATGTGCGAGGAGCTGATTGTTATATAATTCAATCAACACATCCGCCAGTAAACGAAAATTTGATGGAACTTTTAGTGATTACAGATGCTTTAAAGAGAGCGTCTGCAAAAGAAATAATAGCAGTTGTACCTTACTATGGATATAGTAGGCAGGATAGAAAATCTGAATCTAGAGTTCCTATTACAGCAAGATTAATTGCAAATTTATTCGTAGCTGCAGGAATTACAAGAGTAATAACTATGGATTTACATGCGGGACAAATCCAAGGTTTTTTTGATATTCCAATAGATAACATCTATGCCTTGCCAGTTATTTTGAATTATTTTAAGAAAAAAGAATTGAAGGATATTGTGATTGTTTCACCCGATTCTGGAGGTATTGAAAGAGCAAGGAATTTTTCTAGATATTTTGATGCAGAGTTAGCAATTGCCGATAAAAGAAGATCTCGTCCAAATGAAGCTATAGTTATGAACATCATAGGTAAAGTTGAAAATAAAACGTGTATAATTTTAGATGATTTAGTAGATACTGCTGGAACTTTCACTAAAGTTGCTGAAGTTATTAAAGCAAAAGGTGCAAAAAGAATTTTTGCGGCTGCTTCACATGGAATACTTTCTGGAAACGCCATGCAAGTAATTCATGATTCTCATATAGAAGAACTTATAATAACAGACTCAATTCCTTTACCTAGGAGAAAATATACAGAGAAAATAGTTGTTTTAAGTATCGTACCGATTTTAGCAAAAGTTATAGCTATGATTTCAAAAAATGAATCATTAAATATTGATTTATTTTGACAAAAATATATATAAGAATTATATTCACAAATATGTCACTTTTTAGAAACTAAATCATTTTGAAAATTTGTAATCGAAGAAAAAACGGAGGAGTTTTATGAAAAGTGCAGTTTTAAACGTAGAGTCAAGGGTGATAGGTTCGAAAAAGACTCTTGATATATTAAGAAAAAAAGGTAAAATACCAGCGGTATTCTATGGAAAAAATGTTGAAACAGAACCTATAGTTGTAGACTCAAAAGATTTTACTTCAATAATTAATGCGAATGGAATAAATGCAATAATAGATTTAAATTTTAAGAATGGTGAAAAAAAAGCTGCTATTGTAAAATCACTACAAAAAGATATTTTAACTCAGAATTTCATACATATAGATTTTCATGTAATTTCTCTTAGTGATAAAATTGAAGTTTTTGTACCTATTCATATTGACGGAATTGCTGATGGGGTGAAAAATTTTGGTGGTGTTATGGAATTCATAACAAGAGAAGTTAAAATTTTATCTTTACCTAAGGATATTCCTTCAAAAATCAGTGTAAATGTAAGTGAATTAAAAGTAGGAGATAAAATAAGCATTATTGATCTACCTAAAATAAATGGTGTACAGTATGTTCAGGATAGTTCGATGTTAATAGTCCATATTACATCTGTAGTAATTGAAGATGAAAAAGAAACAAGTTCTAAAGAGGTTGAAACAGCAACACAACCTGAAGTAATATCAAGTAAAGGTAAAAAAGATAAAGAAAGTGAAGAAACAACACATAATAGTATTGTGAAGAAGTGATTATGTAATTTTTATTTTTTAAGAGCATATATGTATTTTTACAACCATATTCAAAATTATGGCTGGAACTTGGATTGTGTATGGATAAATGTATAAATCTTTTTATAGGTCTTGGGAATCCAGGTCTAAAATACGAAAACACTCGTCACAATTTTGGATTTATTGTTTTAGATGAAATAGTAAAGTTTAAGAAACTGAGATTTAAAAATTGGGGTGATATAGCAAAAATTTCTTTTTATGATATTGGTAGCAGAAAAATATGGTTTTTAAAACCCATGATTTTTATGAATTCATCTGGATTTGTAGTTTCTTCTTTTGCCAAATATCATAAAATTACTAGCAACGAAATATTTGTTTTCTATGATGATTTTTCGGTACCACTTGGTGAGTATAGAATAAGGATGAATGGTTCTTCAGGTGGGCATAATGGAATAAGTTCAATAATAAAGTGCATGCATAGTAGTAATTTTGCAAGAATGAAACTTGGTATAGGCACAAATTTTAAATTTAGAAGTACTGCAGAATTTGTATTATCTCCATTTTCAAAAGATGATGATAAAAAAGTATGTTTAATAAAAAAGAAATGTGTCAAATTTTTCGATGAAATATGTCTATTAGGGCTTGATAGAGCAGTAGCGATGTTGTCAAATATTGGATAAGTGGTTATGGTTAAAAAACAGCAAAATGACAAAATGACTAGAAATATAAAATGTGCTAAAGGGTTTGTCAATGGTCCATGCGGTGGATTTGTAAATGGTAAATGTGAAGTTGACTCATCCAAAAATTGTATGTGGGTTTCAATCTATGAAAAATTAAAAGTAGCAGGTAAACTCAAAGATTTTATTAACCAATATATAGCTCCTATTCATAAAAGCTGATTTGAAAGGGATTTGTGCTTTGAAATTTAAAGAAAAATTAAAATCTGATAAATTTTTAATAACTGCAGAATTATTCCCACCAAGAGGAATTGATATTTCTTCTTTCTTACGCAGATCTAGATGTTTATCTGGGATTGTCGATGCTGTAAATGTTACAGATAATCAAAGAGCATCTATGAGAGTTGGATCTTTAGCTATGAGTAAAATTTTGCTCGAACATATGATAGAACCTATTTTGCAGATTACAACAAGGGATAAAAATAGAATTGCTTTGCAATCTGAGTTATTAAGTGCAAATGTTTTAGGTATAGACAATGTTTTGCTTTTAAGTGGAGATCATCCAAATATAGGTGAATATATTGGAGCAAAAGCAGTCTACGATTTAGACACAATTCAACTTATAAAAACTGCGAGACTTTTAGAAACTGGTATTGATTTAGCTGGAAAAACACTATGCGGTAATCCTAAATTTTGTGTAGGTGCAGTTATAAATCCATCAGCTCAGCCTGTTGATTTGCAAGTTTTGATGTTTGAAAAAAAAGCAAAAGCTGGTGCTGAATTTTTTCAAACTCAAGCTATTTTTGATGTAAATATATATATGGATTTTTTAAAAAAAATAAAAAAATTTAATGTAAAAGTTTTACCTGGAGTTATACTTATAAAATCGCCTAAATTTATACAATTTTTACGATCACTTGCTGGTGTAAATATTCCACAAAAAATAGAGGATAGGATATGTTCAGCTTCTAATCCTTTAGATGAAGGTATAAAAATTTGTTCTGAAACTATTAATGCGTTGCGTTCATGCGCAGATGGTGTTCATATAATGGCGATTGGAACTGAAGAATATATACCAGAAATAATAAAAAATAGCATGGGTATGTCATTTTTTATTTAGTTCATCACTATATAATATATTAAGGTTTCGTTATAAAATGATAGGAACAGAAGAATTAATAAAAATATCTGCAAATGTAAGAAAAGATATTATCAAAATGATAAATATATCAGGTTCAGGTCATCCTGGGGGTAGTCTGTCAGCAGTTGAACTTTTAGTAGCATTATATTTTAAATATATAAATTTTGATCCTAAAAACATTAATAATCCAAACAGGGATTATTTCATATTATCTAAAGGTCATGCCTGTCCGGTACTTTATTCAGTTTTGGCAAGATTTGGATGTTTAAATATTGATGAATTGTATACTTTAAGAAAACTTGGTAGTAGACTCCAAGGGCATCCGTCAAGAAATGAAAAAATCCCTGGAATAGATGTATCAACTGGATCTTTAGGATATGGGCTATCAATAGGTTTAGGAATTGCAATAGGTATAAAAAAGCAAATAAACAGAAATAATAGGATTTATGTGCTCATGGGTGATGGAGAACAACAAGAGGGAAGCGTTTGGGAAGGTATAATGTCTGCGGTGCACTACAAACTTAATAATCTTTGCGTAATTATAGATAATAATGGAATGCAAATAGATGGAAATACAAAAGATATAATGAACATTGAACCATTAGCTGATAAATACAAAATTTTTGGTTGGGACACTTTTGTAATAGATGGGCATAATTTTGATGAAATAGATAAAGCTTATTCACAATTTGTTGAAAATGCTAAAAAAAAACAAGGGAAACCTACAGCAATAATAGCAAAAACTGTTAAAGGTAAGGGGATTTCGTTTATGGAAAATGTTATATCGTGGCATGGTAATGCTCCATCTGAAGAGGAATTAAAAAAAGCATTGAATGAAATTGATGCGAGTATAACTCATATTTAAAGTTAGATGTAAGACGTTTAAAATTTTATTACACAAAGTTTATAATATTATTTATTCAAATTTTCACTTCATGTTTTTTGTTGCAATAAATAATTGTTGTTTTTTATTTGTATTTTTTTATCTTAATAACTTTTCATTCATTGATTTTTACAAAAATGAAAGGTGTTACACAGATAAAATTCGTGCATTAAATTGTTGTTATTAATATTAAAAATAAAACTTAAAAAATTATGATTAAAATTTTCGGGAATAAAGCTACGAGGTTTGGTTTTGGAGATGCTCTTGTAGAACTTGGGAAAACAAATACTAAAATATTTGCTTTAGGAGCAGATACAGCTAAATCAGTCGCACTTACTAATTTTAAAAAAATGTTTCCTGATAGGTTTATCAATGTTGGGATTGCTGAAAATAATTTAGTTGGTATAGCATCAGGGCTTGCTATAACTGGATTCATTCCATTTATAGCAACTTATGGTGTTTTTTTAGCTGGTAGACCGTGGGAACAAATAAGAACGTCTGTATGTTATTCAAACTTAAATGTAAAATTATGTGGTTCTCATTCAGGACTTATGGTAGGTTATGATGGTGCAACTCATCAGATTTTAGAAGATATTTCTATAATGAGATGTATTCCTAAAATGAAAGTTATATATCCTTGCGACTAT
Source organism: Candidatus Endomicrobiellum neotermitis (assembly GCA_031282355.1). Classification (GTDB taxonomy): domain Bacteria; phylum Elusimicrobiota; class Endomicrobiia; order Endomicrobiales; family Endomicrobiaceae; genus Endomicrobiellum; species Endomicrobiellum neotermitis. The sequence goes on from JAITDW010000003.1 coordinate 157,569, forward strand.
ATTGAAACAAAGAAATCGATAATTGCGTGTGCATATTCGAACGGTCCAGTGTATGTACGTCTTGGAAGAGAAGATACACCGATATTTACTGAAGAAGATAGTTTTTTTGAAATAGGAAAGGCAAATATTTTAAGAAATGGGAATGATGTTGCCGTTATGGCATGTGGGACAATGGTCTATGAATCTTTATTAGCTGCTGAAATTCTAGCGAAAAAAGGAATAAAAATAAAAGTTATAAATATTCATACTATTAAACCAATTGACGAAGAAACAATTATCAATACAGCAAAAATTTGTAGAGCAGTGGTGACAGCAGAAGAACACCAACTTTATGGTGGTTTTGGTTCTGCAGTTATAGAAGTTTTAGCAAAAAATTGTCCTGTTCCTGTAGAAATGGTAGGTGTTAATGATAGATTTGGAGAATCAGGTAATGCTATGGATTTGATCATTAAATTTGGACTAAAAAGTACAAATATTGTAAATGCAGTATTAAAAGTTTTAAAAAGAAAAAAATAATATGTCAAAAAATTCAACGTAGCATTGTTTTCGTTGAGAACAAGCTATTGTAATGTTTTTTTAATTTATTTTTTTAGAAGAATGATTCTAATTTATGTGAAGAAGATATTGTGTAATTAAAAAGTGTGTTTATGAATATTAGAAGTTTGTTTAATGTTTAAGAAAAAATGAGTAGTGCTACGATCGTTGATACAAATACTAAGTAATAAATAATTCAACTGTGTGAAGGTGAATATGAAAATGGAAAATAATGAACAAACTCCTATAGAACATATAATTGAAGAAAGAAAACAAAAAGTTAAGCGTTTTATATGCTCTGGAATAAATCCTTACCCTTCAAAATGTGATCTAAGTAAAAATAATGCTGATATACAAAAACAATTCTCTTTTCTTAAAGCTGGACAGACGTCAGACATAAAAATTAAAACTGTAGGTAGAGTTATGATACTTAGAAATATGGGAAAAGCTACTTTTCTTGATATAAAAGATGGATATGCAAAAATTCAAATTTATGTTAAGGCTGATAAAATTGGCATTGAGCAATATAATTTTTTTTTAAATATGATTGATACATCAGATATTATTGCTGTTGAGGGTACACTTTTTAAGACTAGAACAAATGAGCTTAGCATAATACTTGAAAAGTGGAATATTCTTACAAAAGCATTTAGACCCCTTCCTGAAAAATGGCATGGGCTTAAAGACATTCAAACAAGACATAGACAAAGATATTTGGATTTAATTGCAAATAGTAATGTGAAAGATATCTTCGTAAAGAGAAGTAAAATTATTTCATCTGTAAGACGTAAACTTGAAGAACTTGGATTTATTGAAGTTGAGACCCCTATTTTGCAACCTTTAGTAGGTGGAGCAAATGCAAAACCGTTTATAACGCATCATAACACTTTAAATATGGATTTATTTTTGAGGATTGCTCCAGAACTTTTTTTAAAACGTCTTGTTGTTGGTGGCATAGATAAGATTTTTGAAATAGGAAGAAATTTTAGAAATGAAGGTATAGATAAAACCCATAATCCAGAATTTACTATGCTTGAACTCTATCAAGCGTATGCTGATTATAATGATATGATGCATATCACTGAAATTTTAATTAAGACAGCTGCAAAAGAAATAAATTCAACGATTAATTTAGAATTTAAGAAAGCAAAAATGTTTGATTTAATAGAAGAGTATACAGGACTCAAATTGTTACCATATGTTGAAAGCGGAAAAATGTTCGACCAAGTAAAACATTTAAATCTCAATTTGCATAAAGATGCAACAGATGAAAAAGTATTAGACCAACTTTTTGATGAAAAAGTTGTACCAAATCTTAAAAATCCTACATTTGTTATAGATTATCCAGCAGCTTATTCATTACTTGCTAAAGTTAAATTCAATCATCCTGAAATAGCTGAAAGATTTGAGCTTTACATGAATGGTATAGAAATAGGGAATGCCTATTCTGAGCTTAATGATCCACAACTTCAAAAAAAGAGGTTTATTAAACAAATAGAATCTAAGAAACAAAGTGATGAGGTAGTTGCATTGCCATATGATAAAGATTTTATTATTGCGCTTGAACATGGACTTCCTCCTACTGGTGGTTTAGGAATAGGAATAGATAGGCTTGTTATGATTTTAACAGACACAGAATCAATCAGAGAAGTGATAACATTCCCCATAATGAGATCAGAATAAAATTTTAAAAAAGGATTATATTGAATTTTATTTATGAATATATTATCAGTGGAACTTTTTATAGCATTAAGGTATTTAAAAACAAAAGGAAAAGGGTCCCTTTCTGTACTCACAACTCTTATAGCTATTGGTGGTACTGCTCTTGGAGTAGCATCGCTTGTAATTACATTGTCTATTATGAGTGGATTTCAAAGTGATATACAAAGTAGAATTTTGGGGGTACAGCCACATATAATTGTCACAAATGTAGACGATAGTGTAATTAAAAATTATTTCGATATTGAAAATAAAATAAAAAAAAATAAATTTGTTTTAAATGTATCGCCATTTATATGCAAACAGGGTATGATTTATAGTTCTAATTCGTCAGCATTCGCTGGCATAGTAATGAAAGCTGTAAATTATAAAAATGAGAATGTCATGCTTAATATCTCAAAAAAAATAAAAGTCTCAGATATAAAATTTAATAACGAAAAAATAGGTAAAAGATCGATAATACTTGGTAGTGAACTTGCAAAAAATATTTCTTCAAATGTCGGTGATGAAGTTGCTATCATGTTTCCAGGAGATTTTAAGAATTTCAATAAATTGTATAAATTCGTAGTTGTAGCTATTATAGAATCTGGTATATATGATTTTGATTCTTCTTTTGGGCTTATTGATCTTGAAGAGGGGCAAAAATTTTTTTTAATGCAAAATAATGAAATTACAGGATTTAATATAAACACAAATAATTTTGATAAAGCTACAATCATAACTTCACAACTACAAAATGAACTATCTTATCCATATATAGTAAGAACATGGGCTGAAATGAATAAAAATCTTTTCTCTGCGCTTAAACTTGAAAAAATAATGATGTTTCTAATTTTAGGACTTATAATTCTTGTAGCTGCATTTAATATTGTTTCAAATATTCTACTCTTGAGTATCCAAAAATCTAAAGAAATTGGAATAATGTGTGCGATGGGGTTTTCAAAATTTATGATTTCTAAAATTTTTTTTTATGAGGGAATCATTATAGGCTTTATAGGGAATTTATTAGGTCTTATAGTTGGTCTTGTTATAAGTTTTTCACTAAAATTTTTTGATATATTTAAATTACCTAAAGATGTTTATTATGTTAATAAATTACCTGTAGTAATAGTACCGTCAGATATAATTACTATTGTTATAAGTGCGTTTATTATCACACTGTTAGCTGGGGTTTATCCAGCTTATCAAATTTCAAAGTTAGATCCGCTTGAAGCTATAAAATATAGGTAATTTTTTATGGATATAAAAGTTGAAAGTTTGACTAAAAATTACAAAAAAGAAAAACTAGATATCGAAGTACTAAAAGATATTAGTTTTACAATAGCATCAGGTCAAAAGATTATTTTTAATGGGCCATCAGGAGCCGGGAAAAGTACTTTAATTCATATTTTAGGACTTATGGAGAGACCAACATCGGGTAAAGTTTATATAGGGAATATTGATTGCTTTATAGGTGATGATAAATATTTATGCGATATGAGAAAAAAGAATATAGGTTTTATTTTTCAATTTCATTATCTCATGCCTGATTTTACAGTATTGGAAAATATTTTGTTGCCTGTATGGAGCGAAAAAAATATAAAATTTAAGCAAGCTCAGGACATTTTGACAAAAGTTGGGCTTTTACATAGACAAGATCATTTTCCAAATATGTTATCAGGCGGAGAGCAGCAAAGAGTTGCTTTTGCAAGAGCTTTTATAAATAATCCAAAAATAATTTTCGCAGACGAACCAACAGGGAACTTAGATAAGGATACAGGACTCATAATAGAAAGTTTATTATTTGAAAGTTCTTTGCAAACAGGGGTTACTATAGTACTTGTTACACATGATGAAAAGCTTAATTCAAAAGCTGATAGGGTAATAAAAATTGTTAATGGTGAAATTTGTACTATATAAGTTTAAATTATTTCTTTAGGTTATAGTATGTAAGTTTATTTTAAGGTATTTTAATGAAGAATTTTTCGATAAAATTACTCCTTTTTGTGATGGTAATACCAATGTTCTTTTTTATTTTTACTCCATGTTCAGCTTTATGTTATAACAGTTCGAATAATTTGAATATTAAGAATGTGGAAAATTTTATAACTTCTAAAGAAAGTAGTAATATTATTTCTGAAGTTTTGATTATGGGATTAAAAAATGTAAAGATAGAGCATATACTATCAGTTGTGAACTTAAGAAAAGGTTCTTATTATTCTGACGATCTTGTTAAAAATGACGTTTATTCAATTCTTAAATTAGGGAGTTTTGACAACGTCAAGTTTAAATTTGACAATAATTCTGGAAAGCTTGTTTATATAGTTGTCGAGAAACCATATATAAAATCTGTTATCTTTAAAGGTAACTCTAAATTTTCAGATAAAAAACTAAAAAATTTGAGTGTTTTAAAAGAGAAAACATATTATGATATTTCAAAACTTGAAGGAACAAAAAGAAATATAGAAAAATTATATATAGATAGTGGTTATTTTGATTGTAAAGTTGAAGCTCATTCTGTGATTGATACTGATGTAAACAAAATAGTGATAACTTTTTTTATAACAGAAAATAATAAAATAGTTATCTGTGATATTGATATCAAAGGTTCTGTGTATTTTAGAAAAAATAAAATTCTTAAATTTATGAAAATGAGACCTAAAAAAATATTTAAAGAAGATATATATAAAAATGATTTAGAACTAATAAAGAACTTATATATGAACAATGGTTTTATAGATTGCAATATTGTTTCATCAACTATGTATAATAATGATTCAAAAACAAAAATATCTCTGAAACTAAATATCATTGAAGGTATGAGGTACAAAATTGATTCTGTAACTTATAACGGGAATTTAGATGTTTCTGGAAAAGAAATTAAAAATGTAATTAAAATTAAAAAGGGACAAATTTTTAACCAAAATAAGGTTGTAGAAACAATAAAAAATATATCTAAGATCTACTCTGATAAGGGATATTTACATTCCGAAATCGTTCCGCTGTTCAATAAAGCATGTCATGATGGTAATATTAGTATAAATTTTCTAATCAAAGAGAATACAGTTACCTATGTAGGAAATATTTGTGTTGATGGACTTATTTTTACGAAAGAAAAAGTTATAAAAAGAGAAATTCTTTTGAATTCAGGAGATGTTTTCTCTATTTCTAAATTGCATAAAAGTTTCGAACAAATTAATAATTTAGGATTTATTGAAAAAGTTGATCCTCAGTTTTTTCAAAAAACTAATAATATTGTAGATCTATTCTTCTCAATAACTGAAGGTAAATCTGGAATGTTTAATATTGGCGTTGGTTACTCTTCAATTGATAAATTTATAGGATCACTTCAATTACGGCATTTAAATATGCTTGGACTAGGTCAAAAATTAGATTTTTTATGTGAGTTTGGATTAAAAAAACAAAATTATCAGATAGATTGGACGTATCCTTGGATTTTTGATAAAAACATAGATATTACTTTGAGTATATTCGATATTAACCAACAGAAAGATCGTGATAAAAAAGATGATAATACAACAGGCGATGAACATAGAATTGGTGGTATTGCAAAAGCAAGTAATAGAATTAATAGTTATGTATCTTTGTTGCTTGCATATAAGTATGAACATATTAATTTTTCACGCACAAAATTAGAGATAGAAAAGATAAATGTGAATGATAATATTGTTGGTACCATATCTAGTATTTCGCCAGGAATTGTATACGATTCAAGGGATTATATATTTAACCCTTCGAGAGGTAATAGACAATTTGTTGGAATAGAGATTGCAAGTAATTTATTGGGTGGTAGTGAAAATTTCATCAAGGGAGATATTGTGTCAACATGGTATTTTCATATTTTTTGGAAATTTGTGTTGAGAGTTAATTTTGAGGGAGGTATTGTTGGATCTTATGCTGATCAACATCATCTAATTGCCTCTGAGAAATTTTATTTAGGTGGAGTAGATAGTGTAAGGGGATATACGTATAAAACAGAAATTGGTCCTTCTTGTGGTGGCAAAGTCAAAGGATTAATTAATATTGAATATAAGTTTCCATTAATTTATAAAGAAAATAAAACAGTTATCCAAGGACTTATGTTTTATGATGTAGGTGGAGTTTGGAAAAATTGTAATAGTGTGAAATTATCTTTGGGAACAGGATCGAAGAATTTACGATCTGGAGTTGGCTTTGGTATAAGGTTTTTAAATCCTTTATTTCCTTTAAGACTTGATTGGGGATATGGATTAAATCATAAAAAAGGTGAGCCGTTACATCAATTTTATTTTAATGTTGGGAATGTCTTTTAGGACTTATTACAACACATATTTTTACAAAGGAGTGTACATATAAAAATGAGACTTACTTCATTGGAACTTGCAAAGATTGTTTCAGGTGAGCTTATTGGTGATAGCAATATTATTTTAACAGGTGTGAATGGGCTTGCCAGTGCTAAAAAAGACGAAATTTCTTTTTTATGTAATTTAAAATATTTACCAGTAGCTTCAGAAACAAATGCAGGCGTTATTTTTGTTGCAAATGATATAAACATTTCACCACATCTTAAAAATAAAAATCTTATTAAAGTCCAAAATCCTAGATACGCATACAGTATGGTACTTTCTATCATTGAAAAAGAAAAATTAGGATTAATAACAAAAAATATACATAAATCTGTCTCAATATCAGATAATGTTAAAATAGGTAAAAATGCTTATATAGGACAAAATGTTGTAATTGAAGCTGATACTAAAATAGGTAAAAATGCTAGAATATTTCCCAATGTTTATATAGGCAAAAATGTAAATATTGGAGACGATTGTCTTATATACCCCAATGTTGTTATAAGAGAGGATACTGTAATAGGTAATAAAATTATTATTCATCCAGGAGTAGTTATTGGAGGAGATGGCTTTGGGTTTATAACAATGAAAAATAATATATATAAAATGTCTCAAATAGGTAGAGTTGAGATAGGAGATGATGTAGAAATTGGATCAAATACTACAATTGATAGAGCTACATTTGATGCCACAAGAATAGGAAGTGGTACAAAGATTGATAATCTTGTTCAAATTGGGCATAATGTTCAAATTGGTAAAAATTGTATAATCGTTGCTCAAACAGGGTTGGCTGGATCAACTAATTTAGGAAATAATGTGATTATTGGAGGACAAACAGGCATTGCTGGACATTTAAAAATAGGTAACAATGTAGTTATAGCAAGTCAGTCTGGTGTTTCAAGAAACATAAAAGATAATGAACAAGTTGGTGGAAATCCTATAGCTCCGATAAATCAAAGTATTAAAATAAGAACATTAATAAGAAAATTACCTGAAATATATAAAAATTTACGAAAAATGAAAAAAGAATTAAAAAAATAGGTAACAACCAATATGACAATGCAAACAACTATTTTAAGAGAAGTTTGTACAAATGGCATAGGGCTTCATACAGGTAATAAAAGTAGTGTTACTTTTAAACCAGCACCCTGTGCTAATTATGGTATTGAGTTTATTAGAACTGATTTACCTGGGAATCCTACAATCAAAGCTCTTTGGTCAAATACTATTATGGGGTCAGCTGTAAGAGGAACAATTATTGAAAAAAATAATGTGAAAATTTATACTATAGAACATATTATGTCGGCTTGTTTTGCTTTAGGTGTAGATAACTTAATTATAGAACTAAATAGTAGCGAACCTCCTATTTTAGATGGTAGTGCAAAAATGTTTACAGAGATCCTCATAAATGGAGGAGTAAAAAAGTTTGATACATTTAAGGAATATTATGTTCTTGAAGAACCTGTATATTTTAAATCAGATAAAACTAAAATATATGCATATCCTTCTGAACAGCTCGAAATAAAATGTACCATAGAATTTGATCATCCTTTTTTAAAGTTTCAACGAATGGATTTTGAGAATTTAAGTAAAAATTTTTATCTGACAGAAATTGCTTCAGCAAGGACATTTTGTTTTGACTATGAAATAGAAACTTTGAGAAAGAAAGGACTTGCTTTAGGTGGATCTATGGATAATGCAATAGTTATAGCTTTAGATGGTATACATAATGAAGAACCTTTACGCTATGAAGATGAATTTGTAAGACATAAAATCCTTGATTTAATAGGTGATTTATATTTAGCTGGTAAATCTATAAAAGCTAAAATAATTGCTGATAAACCAGGACATAATAATAATATAAATTTCTTAAGACAGTTCTTAAAAAAAGCCATTATTAAAAAAGATAAAACTGCGGAGGTTGCTTGATGGATGATAGTAGTAATACAGCAATTTTAGAATCGATTGAAACAGAAAAAATATTAGAATTGGAAGAAATTTTAAACTACATTCCTCATAGGTATCCGTTTTTGATGATTGATAAGGTAAAAATAAATATTGCACATCCTTTAGAAGCTGTAGGGTATAAGTGTGTAAGTGGAAACGAAGGTTTTTTTTCAGGACATTTTCCAGAATTTCCTATAATGCCAGGTGTTCTAATTATCGAAGCAATGGCACAAACGTCTTGTGTTATGTTTCTTTCAAAACCTGAATTTATAGGGTATTTGGCATACTTTATGTCTATAGATAAAGCAAAATTTCGTAAACCTGTGAAGCCTGGAGATGTACTTGAGCTTAAAGTTAGAGTTATAAAAGACAGTGGTAAACGTGGAAAAATGAAAGGTGAAGCCTATGTTAGTGGAAAGTTAGTTGCAGAAGCTGAATTTATGTTTATTATAAAGAAATTTAAAATATAAAGAGAGTTTATTTTTAAAGGAGCATCATCAGTAATGATTTTTAAATTCAATAGTAAAATAAACAAAAAATGAGTATAATTTATATGTATAACTTAAATTTTATCATGTTATTATTGTGGTTTATTTTAATTGAGAATAATATTAAATATTAGTAATATATATGTATGATTAATAGGGATAATAAAAATATATGGTAATACACAATACAGCTATAATTGATAGTAGCGCAGTTATTGAGGAAAATGTTGAAATAGGTCCTTATACAGTTATAGGTCCTCAAAGTATTATAAAAAAAGGAACAAGAGTTCATGGTCATGTAGTTATAGAATATGCTGATATAGGTAATAATTGCGAGATATTTAATTTTGCGTCTATAGGAAAATGCCCACAAGATATGAAGTATCGTGGTGAGAAAACAAAAATAGTTATCGGTGAAGGTACTACTATTAGAGAGTGTGTCACTTTAAATAGAGGAACTATAGCATGTGGTCAAACAGTTATAGGTAAAAATTGCTTACTTATGTCGTGTGCTCACATAGCTCATGATTGTTTTATTGGAAATAATGTAATAGTAGGGTATTCGACTGGTGTCGCAGGGCATGTTAAGATAGGATCAGATGCAATCTTGAGTTCGAGTATAGGAATACATCAATTTTGTAGAATTGGTGAATCTGTAATGATAGGTGCTGGGTCGATGGTTAGTATGGATATTGTTCCTTATGTAATGGTACAAGGTGATAGAGCAGCTCTTGTTGGATTGAATATCGTTGGACTTAAAAGAAAGAAATTAGAATTTTTTGAAATTGAAAATATAAAAAAAGCATATAAAATATTGTTTATGTCAAGATTAACATTAGAAAAAGCTATTGCAGAACTTGAGAAATCGTTAATGTCATCGCATTATGTTGAAAACATAGTAATCTTTGCTAAGGCTTCACAAAGGGGAATAATGAGGCCAAGACGACTATAATAATAAAGATATTAGTAATAAATTCCCGTAGAGAGTATGTTTGAAAATGCAAAATATAGGTCTTATAGCAGGAAATAATAGGTTTCCATTTTTAGTTGCAGAAGAAATAAGGAAAAATGGGGATAGAATAATTTGTGTTGCGTTAAAAGAAGAAGCAGATCCTGCATTAGAAAAAATATGTGACAAAATTTATTGGATTTCAGTTGGAAGATTTCAAAAAATTATAAATGTTTTAAAAAGTGAAGATGTGAGAATTGCCATAATGGCTGGGCAAGTAAAACATATTAGAATTTACTCTGCAATAAGTATGGATTGGTGCGCAATAAAAATTATGAGTAGTTTAGTGAATAAAAAAGCGGACACGATTTTAAACGCTGTTGCAAATGAATTTAAAAAAAATGGAATACATTTAATTCCATCACATTCATATTTAAAACATTTACTTGCAGAAAATGGATTATTATCTGGATTAAAACTTTCTTCAGATGAAGAAAGGGATGTTGAGTTCGGATATGAAATAGCAAAAGTTGTAGCTGGTGTTGATATTGGACAAACAGTTGTAGTAAAAGATAGATCTGTTCTTGCTGTTGAATCCGTTGAGGGTACAGACGAATGTATTAAACGTGCGTATCAACTTGGTGGAGAAAATTCAATAGTCATTAAAGTTGCAAAGCCAAACCAAGATTTTAGATTTGATATCCCAGTTATAGGTATTAACACAATCAATGTACTTAAAGAAAATAAGATTCGTGCAATGGCTATAGAAGCTGGTGTTACATTAATTTTAGATAAAAACGATACTATAATTAAGGCAAAACAGGAAAAAGTGACTATAATTGCAGTTTAATTATAAATAGTATTGTTGTATAAAACGAATATTTGTAAAATATGTAAAATATTTAGTTTTATATTTTTATAATGCGTTTTCGTTGAAATATTCTTCGAAACATAAGGAAAAAGATACTAATGATAAATTTAGTTAATCCTGTTATTGGACTAAAAGAAAAACTGTTAACTAGAGAAGTTTTAAATTCAAAACTTCTTGCAAGTGGTAAGTATGTTTCACAGTTTGAACAATCTTTTGCAAAATATTCTGAAGCAAAATTTGGAATAGCTAATTCAAACGGAACAGTAGCTCTTCACACAGCTCTTTTGATGTGTGGTGTTGGGTATGGTGATAAAGTTGCTACAACTCCTTTTTCATTTGTAGCAACTTCAAATTCAATTCTTTTTTGTAGGGCAACACCTATTTTTATTGATATTGATCCAAAAACATTTAATATCAATCCAGATAAGCTTGAAATAGCATTAAAAAGAGAAAAAAATATTAAAGCTGTTTTAATTGTTCATTTATACGGATTACCATGTAATATGGATATGATTCTTGAGTTAAAGAAAAAATATGGGTTTAAACTTATTGAAGATGCTTGTCAGGCTCATGGAGCTAAATTTAATAATAAAAAAGTAGGATCGTTTGGAGATGCGGCTGCTTTTTCTTTTTATGCTACAAAAAATATGACTACTGGTGAAGGTGGTATCACTCTTACAAACAATGTAAAGGCCAATAAATATGGAAGACAAATTATAAATCATGGAAAGAAACTTGGAACACATTCAAAATGCGTAATTTTAGGATATAATTATAGGCTTACAAATATAGCTGCAGCATTAGGTATAGCTCAGCTTGAACAACTTGAGAGTTGGATTAAAAAAAGAATTAAATGTGCAGAAAAATATAATAATAATTTTAAAAACTTAAATTTTTTACGAATACCTTATGTTCCGGAAAAATGTAGACATGTTTTTCATCAGTACACAATAAGAGTGTTAATTAAAGAAAGAGAAAATTTTATCAAGTATCTATTAAATAATGGAATAGAGAGTCGTGTCTATTATGATACTGTCTTGTATAAAGAACCGTTATATAAACAACTTGGTTATAAATCTGGACTGTGTATTGAAGCTGAAAAAGCTGCTAATGAAGTTCTTTCACTCCCAGTACATCCATCTCTTTCTAAAGCTAATATAGATAGAATAATCGAAGTTGTGAAGGGTTATAAACATACATGAGTATACGAACTGCTGTTATAGGAGTGGGCGCTTTAGGGCAGCATCATGCAAGAATCTTAAAACAACATTGTAATTCTATACTTAAGTTTGTAGTTGATATAGATGAGAAAAGAGCTAAAACGATTGCAAAACTAAACAGGACAGAATATTTGACAGATTTCAATAAACTTGTTGGGAATATTGATGCTGCAGTTATTGCAACTCCAACTCAATACCATTATAGAGTAGCAAAGCAACTTTTATGTGCTGGTGTACATTGTCTTGTTGAAAAACCATTCACTTTGAGTATTATTGAAGCTGAAGAGCTTATAAAAATATCCAAAAATAAGAATTTAATTTTACAGATAGGCCATGTTGAGAGATTTAATCCCGCTGTGATTGTCGCATCATCGTTTATAAATAACCCTAAATTTATTGAAATTAATAGACTTGGGTCTTATGATTGTTCAAGGACAAATAATGTTGGTGTAGTTCTAGACCTAATGATACATGATTTAGATATTTTATCTTTTTTTTTAAGAAGTAAAGTTACTTTTTTTGAAGCTCATGGAGCAAAAGTATTTTCAGATACTGAGGATATTGCAAAGGTTAGATTAAAATATACGAATGGTTGTATAGCAGATGTTTCTGCTAGCAGAATTTCGATAGAAAAATATAGAAAAATAAGAATCTTTCAACCTGATAGTTATATTTCTATAGATTATGCTAAAAAAAGTCTTAAAGTTTATAAAAAAAGAAACACAAATAAAAGGATAACATCTTTCCGTGATATAAGTTTTGAAAATCCTAAATTACCATCAAATGAACCGCTTTTTTATGAGCTTGATAATTTTATAAACAGCGTTATTAAAGGTAAGAAACCTTATGTATCAGGTGAACAAGGGAAAAATTCTGTAGAATTAGCGCTTAATATATTGCAAAATATGGTGTTTTAAAATGACTGCTAATAATAGAATTTTTATTTCTGTCGGTGACATTTCAGGTGAGATACATGCTTGTAATCTTGTTAAGGAAATAAAAAAAATTAATCCTTTGTGTCATATTTGTGCAGTTGGTGGAAATGATTTGAAATTGATTGTTGATGAATTTTTTGAAAATATAGTTGATATGGGTGTTTTTGGTTTTTTATCTCTAAAGCAATTTTTTTATTTAAAAAAAGTTCTTAGTAAACTTAAACGTTATTTCACTGAAAAGCCGCCAGATAAAATTATACTTATAGATTATTATGGATTTCATATATTTGTTGCAAAATTTGCTAAAAAACTTAAAATCCCAGTATATTACTATATAAGTCCTCAAGTTTGGGCATCACGTAGTGGAAGAGTAAAGAAACTTGGCAAAGTTGTAAAGAAAATGCTTCTAATTTTACCTTTTGAAGATAAATTATATAAATATCACAAAATTGATGCTGTTTTTGTTGGTAACCCTTTGATAGATATAATTCCAAGAAAACATAATTTTAATATAAACAGTCAACCTGTTATAGGATTATTTCCGGGTAGTCGTGAAAATATAGTAAAACGTCATATACCAGTACTATTCAAAACTGCTAAAATACTTAAAAAAGAAATAAATGCAAAATTTATAATGTTTGTTGTTAAAAACAATTTTAATATAGACATACCTGAATATATAAAACTTGAAACTTCTAAAAATCTTGCAAAAAGAATGTCTATAGATTTTGCAATTTGTCCTTCAGGTACAGTAAGTTTAGAGAATGCTTTAATGGGAATTCCAATGACTGTTATCTATAAATTATCGTATTTAAATTATTTTATTATAAGACTTATTATAAAAACAAAGTATATAACGATCATAAATATCTTAAGTGCTAAAAAAATTATCCCAGAACTTATACAATTTAATGCAAATCCTAAAAAAATAGCACACTCTGTACTAGATCAATTGAACTCTAAAAATTACATGCTAAAAGCTAAAGAATTAATTGCTTTCAGAAAGCAATTAGGAACCCCAGGTGTAAGCAAACGAACAGCTCAAATTATTCTAAGAGATTGAAATAAATTTTTATTGCTGTTTTATTATCAATATATCTCTATATTTACCAAATTTTGTTTATCTTAATATTTGCTTTAGACTTTAAATTATTAACATATTCAGAATAAGCCTTTTGTAATTTATTTTGATATAAAATTTCTGCTATATCATTTTTAACATCATTGAAAGTTACATCTTTACTTGCGAATTTTCCTTCAACCTTAAAGAAAATATACCCTATATCTGTTTTTACCGGTTCTTTGTTATAATCTCCAACTTTCATAGAAAAAATAATATTATCTATAGTTGAAGGGAGAACACCTTTTGCAATTATTCCTACATCACCACTTCTTTGTTTTGAATCAAAATCCTCTGAAAATAATCTCGCTACTTCTGCAAATGTTTTTTTCTGGAGTTCTTTTTTTATAAATTCAATTTTATTTTGTACTTTTTTTACCTGTAAATTCGTTGATCCTTTGGGACAATTTATAAAAATTTGTCTTAATTTCACATGTTCACCAGATGCTATTTTTAATGCATTAGCTATATAAACTATTATGGAGTCATTATCAGATGAAAGATTTATTTTCTTAGATTTTGCAATGACAATAGCCTTATCATAAACATCTTTTATTTCTGCTTCTGTTGGCGGTACTAGATTAGCTATCACGAATCGATCAACAAGTTTTTTTACTTCAATTTCTTCATTAAGCCTTCTTTCAAACTCTGCCATCGATAAACTTTCTTTTTCGAGTTCAATAGTTTTAAATTCATTTTCGTCTTTATATCTTTTCTTTATATCATTAATAACATTTTGTATTTCTTTCTTTGAAACTCTAATTTTTTGATTTTTTATCTCTTCTTTGAGAAGAAGACTCTCAATTTTTTTATCTAAAACTACGTTCTTGAGCTTATTTATTTCATCTTCTGTCTGTTCTGAAATAGAAAAATTTTGCTTATATTGTTCAAGAATTGATGAGAAAATACTGTTAAATTCCGATGCAAAAATAGGTGTGCCATTTACTATTGCAAAAGTTTGATCTGAGGCATTTGATATTGAAAAAACATTAGCCATCATAAAAAACATAGTTATTACGAATAAGACCATAAGTTTTTTTTTCATTTTTCCCTCTGTTTTATAAATTCAAAAAATATTGTTGAAAATAATATCACACACGCAACACTCATCAATTCAAATCATTATAATATTTTTCCAATTTTCTTATTTTTAGTGACAATATATGCACCATAAATTTTTACGATTACAAAATTTTTATAATAATGTATGCTAAATGCAGATATACATAACGATAAAACCACTTATAAAAAAACACTATGATCTAAGAATTATTACTATGCAAATGTTAAAAGGATAAATTATATACAACTGTGGATTCTACAAATTTGTGCGTTATTAATCAAACTTTAATATTATTTGTATGCTCAAATAAATAGATTATGTTGTTTCTCCAATTAAAATTATTTGCGAAATTAAAATAAAATAAGTATAATTTCAGTTACATATTATCACGTATATGTATTTCATAAAACAATCAATGTTATTCCGTGTTTGTTGTATAGTTCATAGTAATGCTTATTTATGTATTATTTTATTGTAGTTTTCCAGTCAATAAAAATGAAAATTACTCTTAAAGCTCCTGCAAAAGTAAATTTTTTTCTTGAAATTAAAAGCAAAAGAAAAGATAAATATCACAACTTAGAAAGCATAATGCAAACTGTAAGTTTATATGATGATCTTTGTTTTGAACTTCTTGAAAAAGAAATTTTGTTTGAATGTAACGATAAATCTATACTCGCAGTTGATAAGAATATTGTTTGTAAAGCTATAAAATATATTAAGGAGTATTATGATATAGATAAAGGTATAAAAGTATGTTTAAAAAAGAATATTCCATTAATGGCAGGTCTTGGTGGTGGATCTTCTGACGCTGCTACTACAATTAAAGCATTGGTTATGTTATGGGGTATAAAAACGACGAAAAATGAATTATTAAAAATTGCAGTGAAACTTGGTGCTGATGTGCCTTTTTTTTTAAATGGGGGAACAGCTTTATGCAGAGGTATAGGTGAAATAATTACACCTCTAAAAGATGTTGGTAAATTAAATATTATAATTGTAAACCCAAGATTTAGTATTCCAACTTCAAGTGTTTATAAAAAAATTAAATGGCCACTATTGAATCAAAAGAAAGTTTCTACAATTGAAAAGATTATTTATAATGGATTATTTAACACAAAGGAAGCCTTCAAAAATTGTTTTAATAGACTTGAAGAATTTGTTCTTCCTTATTATCCTAAAATAGTAGAGATTAAAAAAGTTTTAAATAGATTTGGATATATAACTTTAATGTCTGGTTCTGGATCGACAATTTTTGGAATATCTGATTCTATCATTAAAATTAAACAATTGCAATCTGAACTGAGTAAGTATAAATGTAAAATTTGGTTTGTTACTACAACAAAAGCTTGTTCTATTAAAATTTAAGAAATTATTGTTTTTGTATAATGTTTTTTTGAAGGTAAAATAATCTATTTTAGCTGTCTATAAATATTTACTGAAATAACATCGCAACTGTGATGTCGTTCATAATAAGAGCTCTATATCAAAATATATAAGCTTATATATGTTAGTTCCGGGATTGTGTAATAGGTAGCACAAGGGATTTTGGATCCCTTTGTCTAGGTTCGAATCCTAGTCCCGGAGTTCTCAAAAACATTACTGAAGATCTATAAAATTTTTCGCGTTAAGATGTATTCTTTATATGAGTACTTGTAAAACTAAAATTGTGTTGTGTCATAAAAATTACGGAACACATAATGAAAATTAAAAATATTACATCGATTGGTGAATTCGGATTAATAGATATCATAAAAAATAAATTTGTAAATACAAATAATGATAGTGACATTATTGTTAATATTGGAGATGATAGTTTTTGTTTTAAATTAGGAAATATGCGTCTATGTATATCTAAAGATATGTTGATTGAAGATGTTCATTTTAAAAAGGATTGGATAGATCCAGAGGGACTTGGTAAAAAATCAATTGAAGTAAATGTGAGTGATATAGCTGCTATGGGTGCTGTAAGTCCTAGATATGCATTTATAGGATTAGGACTTCCACAAAAAACATCAAAAGCGTTTTTTATTCAACTATATAAAGGGTTTAAAGGTGCCTGCGATAATTATAATATGGCAATAGTTGGAGGTGATTTTGTAAAATCTGATAAGATCGTAATATCTGTAACTATTGTTGGTATAGTAAATGGTAAAATAATTAAAAGAAGTGGAGCTAAATTTGGAGATTTAATAGGAGTAACGAATTTTTTTGGTGATGCAGGAGCAGGATTTAGTCTTTTATACAGATATGGTACAAGACATAAATTTAATAGAAATGAGCGCATTTTGATTTCAAAACAAAATAATCCGAAAGCAAGACTTAAAGAAGCATGGAAGATGTCAAAATACTTAACTTCTTTGATAGATGCTTCTGATGGTTTGTATGTATCTATAGACTCAATAACAAAACATTCGGGTAAAGGTGCGGAGATTTATATAGATAAAATTCCTGTTTCATTAAACCTAAAAAATGTTTTTAGGAAAAATAAGGAACAATTAAATTTTGCATTATTTGGATCAGAAGATTATGAACTTGTTTTTACAGTACCTAATTCAAAAGCATCTTTCCTGAAAAAATTAGTTCCTCAAATTTCTTATATAGGTAAAATAACCACATCTAAAAAAGTAAAATATTTCTATGATCATGAAGAACAAAAAATTAAATATTTCGGATATAAACATTTTTAAAAAAAAAACTTTTATCACAAAAACTCCAAAAGAAACAAGAGAATTGGGTAAAAAATTTGCTGCATTTTTAAAAAAAGGTGATATTGTCTTGTTAAGAGGTGATTTGGGAGCTGGAAAGACAACTTTTGTTCAAGGCATTATGCAAGCATTTAGAAGTAGGGTATTTGTAAATAGTTCTAGCTTTTCAATTATAAATGAATATGATGTAAACAACGGTATAAAACTTTTTCATATAGATTTATATAGACTTCAATCACTAAATAGTGTATTTGATATAGGTATTGAAGAGTACATCTATAGTAATAATATTTCATGTATTGAATGGCCAGATAGACTTGCATGTATTCAAAATGACTGTCAATGGAGTATTGAGATTGAAAACATAGGGTTAGTTAAAAACATAAGAATAAGTAAAAAATGAAAATTTTAGCCATTGAAACTTCTGGAAAAACATTTAGTTTGAGTTTAAATGAAAATGATGTCTCTATTGCATCATTCTATTATAATTGTGGGTATATGCATTCAGAAGTAATTTTTTCATTAGTTGAAAAATTGTTAAATGATACAGGTAATACTTTTAACGATATAGATAAATTTGCGGTATCTACAGGTCCTGGAAGTTTTACTGGAATAAGAATAGGTATGACAGCAGTAAAAATATTTGCTCAAGTTTTGAATAAACCTGTTGTAGCTATAGATACTTTATCGATTTTAGAAAATTCATGTATCAAAATAAAAGGAATAAAAATAATAGCTGCAATAGATGCATTGAGAAATGAAGTTTATATTAGATCTGCAAGTGGCATTATTGTAAATATAGATGTTGATAAATTTATAAATGATTTTAAAAAATATAAAAATAAAATTTTAATAATAGGAAACGCAGCAATATCTCATAAAGAAAAATTTCATAGGAAGCTCGGTAAATATAGCATTTCTTTACCATATATTGCACATATGCCACAAGCTCATACTTTAGCTTCTATGGCTTATCAAATTTCAAGTTATTATAATATGAGCTATACAAAAATTAAACCACTTTATGTAAGGTGTTTAAACATTGAAGAAAATAAAAAAATGTAACTTATTTTGTTAAATTGTTAATATTTTTTATGTTGCGTTCGTAGCTTAATGGATAGAGCGTCGGCTTCCGGAGCCGTTGGTTTCGGTTCAAATCCGAACGAGCGCTTTTTGATTTAGATTAATTAGACTACTAATTTGGCATCATAGACATAGATTATTAAAAATATTTTTATATATTTGTTTATTTTAGTAAATTAAATCTTCATAAAATACGCATAATTTGAAAAAGGAAATATCGATGCCAACCAAATTAGTGATAGTAGGTAGACCTAATGTAGGAAAATCTACTCTTTTTAATAGGCTTGTAGGTAAAAGAAAAGCTTTAGTCTATAGAGATCCTGGTACGACAAGAGATAGAAATAACTGTGAATTTATTTGGAAAAATAGAAAATTTATTGTTACAGACACGGCTGGGTGGAGTGACAGTGATGTATCAATTTTTTCTAAGGAAATGTTAAAACAACTTAATATCGCTATTGAAGAATCTGATATAATTCTGTTTGTAGTTGATGCTAAGAGTGGTATCAATTTGATGGATTTTTGCATTGCTAACAAAGTAAGATCAAGCCATAAAGAAGTATTTCTTATTGTGAATAAAATAGATACACAGATGCAAGAAGTAAGAGGATACGAGTTTTATGAACTTGGATTTGATCGTGTGGTTTTTATATCTGCTGATCATGGTAGAAATATATATTACTTGTTAGATAAAATATGTGGAATTGTAAAGTATAACAATCAAAATAAAGAAACTGAAAAAATATTAAAGATTATTTTTGTTGGCAAACCTAATGTAGGAAAGTCTTTACTTGTCAATAGCATCTCTAAAAAAGAAAGAAGTATAGTTCATGATATTTCTGGGACTACTAGAGATTCTATTTCCGTAAATGTATATGATAATAATAGTGGTAAAGAGTATATTTTAATAGATACTGCAGGAATTCATAGAGGGAATAAAGTCGTAGATGACATGGAATATCTTTCAGCATTAAGTACAAATTATGCTATTGATGATGCTGATATTGCTATTTTGGTAGCTGATGCTTCATCTTGTAATGGCATAGGTGAAATTGAAGTAAAAATTTCTAGACTTTTATTGGGGAAAAAAAAACCTACTGTAGTAGCTTTCAATAAATGGGATTTAATAAAAAATAAAGAAGAAGCTATGAAACATTTTATATCTCAGTTCAAAAAAAAAATTAAATTTATGGATTGGGCAAATATTATTTTTATATCTGCAAAAACAGGACAAAGATTAAATAAAATATTTTATGAGGTTGAATCTATTTTTAAACAATATTCAAAAGAGGTAAATCAAGAAAAACTTAATGAAGTTATAAAGAATGCTCTTATTAGAAAACAATATACGACTAAAGGTAAGATTTTAAAATTAAAAAAATACATTCAAATTTCCTCAAAACCTCCTGTATTTGTTTTTTCAGTAAATGATATAAAATTAATACATTTTTCTTATGTTAGATTTCTTGAAAATTGCTTGAGAGAAAACTTTGGATTTTTTGGAACTCCGATAATATTAAAGTTTAGAAAATATTGAAAATATAAAATAATGAGGGATAATACAAACGTTAATAAAAATTTTATATACTGCTGTAGTGTACATATTTGGGTCAATTCCATTTGCGTATATAATTACTAAAATGGTTAAAGATATCGATATACGTTTTATTGGGTCTGGTAATCCAGGAACAACAAATGTTTTCAGAACAGTTGGTAAAGTTGCTGGAATCATAACTTTAGGAGCAGATGTTTTAAAGGGTTTTGTTCCTGTTTATTTTGCAACATTTATACACAGATCATCTTTTTATTCTATTATTATTGCTTTGGTAGCAATATTTGGACACATATTTACAATATTTTTAAAGTTTAAGGGAGGTAAGGGGGTAGCTGTAGGATTTGGAGCATCTTTGGCTTTAGCTTTTTTGCCATCAGTAATAGCCTTTACTGTTTTTTGTTTTGTTTTTGTAATCTCTGGATATGTTGTTTTAGGTTCTATATGTGCAGTAATAACTTTTCCATTACTATGTTATCTTTTAAAATATTCTAGAGAGCTCATGATATTTGGTTTTGTGATGGCTGCTTTTGTTGTTTATAGGCATAAAGCAAACATAAAAAGGTTATGTAAAGGAGTTGAGAATAGGTTTAAAACATTGTTTTAAAAAAAATATAAATTCGTCATCTAAAACGTATAAGTTATTTTTAGATTAAACTATAGTTATTATTTAAGTTATTATTTAATGGTTTTGTTTTTTATTTATTATGTTAATCGATAATATATGTAAAGAAGTGATGACAATAGTAGTTTTTTTTATTAATATTCAGTGTGAAAATTATAAATATTATTTTTTGTAATTAAAACCTATTTAAAGAGGTAAAAGTAGATGACAAAGAATGATATTATAGCGGTGTTATCTAAAACTTTAAGTTCGAAAAAGGAAGCTTGTGCAATAGTAAATAAAGTATTTGAAGAAATATCGAATTCATTAAAAAACGGGAATAAAGTTGTTATAACTGGGTTTGGAAGTTTCAATGTGTTTGAGACAAAGATAAAGAAAGGGAGAAATCCAAAAACAGGAGAAAATCTTATTATAGCTCCAATAAAAAAAGTAAGGTTTAAACAATCAAAAGATTTTTTTAGATAATTTTGGGGGATAAAAAGTGTTACAAATATTACCATCTATACCTAATAAAGAATATTTTACAATCAGTGAAGTTTCACAAATAACAATGATTCAAAAATATACTTTAAGATATTGGGAAAGTGAATTTAAACTTTTGCGTCCATTAAGAAAATCTTCCGGGCAAAGACGATATAACAGAGAAGAAATCTATTTAGTTTTTAAAATAAAGGATTTATTATATAATAAACGCTATACAATTGAGGGTGCTAAAAAATATTTAATAAGAGACAAACGTAAAAAAACTGTAAGCTTAGATCATTTATCCAGTTCTAAATTGTTAGATGATATAAAAGAAGATCTTGGAAATGTTTTAAAACTTCTAAAAAAAATGTAGAAATAAATGATTATTTGTGAAATGTCGGGGTGTAGCGCAGATGGTCAGCGCGTTCCCTTGGGGTGGGAGAGGTCGCTGGTTCAAATCCAGTCACCCCGATTTTGTGTCTTAAAAATAAATGTGTTTTTACAAAAAAGGAAAATTTTAAGTTAATATGGTGAAAAAAATATTCATTTCGGTTTTTTTTATTTTTATTACAGTCTCTTTAATGTTTGCTGATATGTTCCATATTATAGATACTCCATCTTCTGAGATGCTTAATTATGGTTCATATAGTGTTGAGTTTGGATTTTTTTCAAATGGTGGTAGTATTTCTCAGATTGATTTTGGTTTTTCTAAATTTTTGAACATAGGATTATCATTAGGATTAGATCAGTTTATTGGAAATAAACAACTAAAAGTAACAACTCCAGCCTTTAAAGCAAAGTTAAAAATTTATGATGGAGATATGAAATTACCAATGGCATTAATAGGATTTGATGGACAAGATTATTTTTTAAGTTTTAAAAAGAGAAAATATTTTCAAAAAGGCAGGGGGTTATATTTTGTCATTGGCAAAGAGCTTTTTTTAGAGAACTTAATGTTTAACATTGGTATTAACGCAAATATAATTTCAAAACCAAAATTTTATGGTTTTTTGAATGCAACAGCCCCTATTTATAAAGAAATGACATATCTTATGATTGAGTACGATAATATAAATTATTGTAAAGATGCAAGATTAAATTTAGGATTGAGATTTACTTTAATGAAATGTATGGATATAGATTATATCATAAGGAATTGCTGTAGAGGAAAAGATAAAAACTTAAACATATCTAATGAAAAGATTTTAAAAGTGAGACATTTTCTTAAATTTTAAAAGAGAGGTTATATATGGTAGGAGCATCGTTTGATTTTGAACGCCCTATTAATGAAATTGATGAAAAGATTAAAGCTTTAAAAGAGTCTTGTAAGAATGGTAATATAGATTTATCAAAGCAAATAGAAAATTTTGAAAAAGTGAAATATGAATTGGAGCAGAAGATTTATAAAACTTTAACACCATGGCAAAGAGTTCAGATTGCGAGACATCCTCATAGACCATATTTTACAGATTATGCAAAACTTATTTTCGATGATTTTATAGAACTTCACGGTGATAGAACTTTTGGTGATGATCAAGCCATTTTGTGCGGTATTGCTACATTTGGTAGCGATCAGGTTGTCGCCATAGGGCATCAAAAGGGGAGATCTCTCCAAGAAAATATAGATAGAAATTTTGGAATGGCTCATCCAGAAGGATATAGAAAAGCGATAAGAGTAATGCAACTTGCTGAGAAATTCAATAAAGCTATAATAACGTTCATAGATACGCCAGGAGCGTATCCTGGAATTGCAGCTGAAGAGAGAGGACAAGCTGAAGCTATTGCGAAAAATTTAAAGAATATGTTTAATCTAAAAGTTCCTATTATTACTGTTGTTATAGGTGAAGGTGGATCTGGAGGTGCGTTAGGTATAGGGGTTTCTAATAAGGTTTTAATGTTAGAAAATGCTTATTACTCTGTTATTTCTCCTGAGGGTTGTGCAGCTATAATTTTCAGAGATTGTTCGAAAGCACCAGAAGCCGCACAAGCCATGAGAATAACAGCTAAGGATTTAATGAATTTAAAAATTATAGATGAAATTATAAAAGAGCCTCTTAGAGGTGCTCATCGTGATTATACAAAAATGGCTGGAAATTTAAAAATTGTTTTAAAAAAATATCTTGATCACTATAAATCTAAAAGTTGTAAAGAAATTATTAATGAAAGGTATTTAAAATTTAGAAATATAGGTGTTTATAGATATAATATAGAAAAAAATAATATAAAAAAAGCAGTAAAAAAAACTGATAAAAGGAGTACGTAAATTAATGGCACTAACTTCTGGAAAACAAATTTTAGAGGAAGCTAAAAAACAAGGTTATGCTGTCGGCGCATATAATGTAAATAATATGGAGCAAATACAGGCAGTTGTGTCTGCTGCGAGAGCCACACAATCACCTGTAATAATTCAGACAAGCATAGGAGCTCTGAAATATTCTGATTGCACTTATTTGGAATATTTGATAAAGGCTGCTATTGCAAAAAATCAAGATATTCCTATAGCTGTACATTTAGATCACGGGAATTCTTTAGATTTTGTAGTAAGAGCTATAGAACTAGGTTTCTCATCAGTTATGATAGATGGATCTCTTATGGAAGATGGAAAAACGGCTTCAACTTATGAATATAATGTTAGAATTACGCGTTCAGTTGTAGAATATGCACATGCAAGGGGAGTTTCTGTAGAAGGTGAAATTGGTACAATTGGTGGTTCAGAAGATAGTGTCGGTTCAGAAAAAATATCTCTAACAGATCCTGAAGAGGCTAAAAAATTCATAGATGATACTGGTGTTGATTTTTTAGCTATTGCCATAGGGACTTCTCACGGTGCATATAAATTTAAAGGTAGTATAAATCTTGCTTTTGATGTTTTGGAAAATATTAAAAATATAATTGACATTCCTATTGTACTACATGGTGCATCTTCAGTACCTGTAGAGTTAGTTAGTGAAATCAATAAACATGGGGGGAAAATGTCTTCTGGAGCAACAGGTATTCCAACTTCGAGTATTCAGAAAGCAATTAAACTTGGAGTATCAAAAATTAATGTTGATACTGATAGTAGACTGGCTATTACGGCTACTGTTAGAAGAATTCTTATGGAACATCCTGATAAATTTGACCCAAGAGATTATCTTGGACCAGCAAGAACTGCTCTTACAAATCTTATAATAACAAAAATGCAAGATTTTAAAACTGCTGGACATGCAAAAGATTATGTTTCAAAATCACTTGATGATATGAAAAAGCTATATTAAAATAATTCGTTTTTAAGTAGTTATTTAGAAGAATTTTAAATCAAAAAAAAAAATAAAAAGGATGATCATGGATATTTTACTTGATAGAAAGAGTGTTCGTAGATATATAAAAGAAGACGATGTTAGTCAAAGAGATTTAGAATATATTTTACATGCAGCTATGTCTGCGCCAACAGCTAAAAATACAAGGTGTTACTTTTTTATAGTTATAAAAAATGAAAACACGCGAAAAAAAATAGCAGAAATACATAAATCTGCACAAATGATTTTGGAAGCTCCATTAGCGATTTTAGTTGTTGGAGATCAAAATATTGCTTATGGTGGATATTTACCACAAGATTGCGCTGCAGCCACTCAAAATATACTTCTTGCGGCTACTGCAAAGGGTTATGGAGCAGTTTGGTGTGGTATTTACTCAAATGAAGAAAGAGAAAAAGCTATAGAAAAATTTTTTAATTTGCCTAAAAACATAAAAGCTTTTTCTATTGTTGTCATTGGAAAAACTTCTGATAATACTTGTTCTAAAAGCAGATGGCAACCAGAAAAAATTAAATATGAAGCTTGGAAATGATAAAACAACATATAATAGACAGTTTAAGTAATATAGTTACTAAATATTCACAATCTAAGAGCATAATTGATAATTTTAACTTTAGTGTTGAAGTCCCACCTAAAAATATTAATGCTGATTTTGCTTCTAATGTAGCTATGCTTATAGCAAAGAAAATCAATATGAATCCTAAGATTATTGCACAAGAACTTAGTAATATTATTATCAGTAATACTTCGGAATTCATAGAAAAAATTGAAATAATGGGTCCAGGATTCATTAATTTAAAAGTTAAAAATGAAGTTTTCTATAGAGAGCTTAAAACAATTCTTAGAAAAAAAAATAAATATGGTAAATCCATTAAAAATAATAAATGTAAAGTTATAATAGAATTTGTATCTGCAAATCCAACAGGACCTTTACATGTAGGACATGGGCGTGGAGCTGCAATAGGTGATTCCATTTCGAGAATATTAAAACATTTAGGATATGATGTCACAAAAGAATATTATTTAAATGATGTCGGGAATCAAATGCTTATCCTAGCGAAATCTGTAGAGGCTCGTTATAAGCAACTTAGTGGTGAAAAAATTGAATTTTCTCATAGTTATTACCAAGGTGAATATATTTTAAATATTGCAAAATGTTTAATTGATGAAGGTAAAAATATAAATGAAATAAATTTTAAATATGAAGCTGTAAAACGTATTTTAAAAATGATAAAAGATGATTTAAAAGATTTTGCTATAAAGTTTGATAATTGGTTCTCAGAGAGTAATATAGTTAATGGCTATGGAAATAGAAATTATAAAACTGAAGTTGATAAAACATGTGAATATTTACTTACAAAGGGTTATGCTTATGAGAAAGATGGTGCCTTATGGCTTGCTTCTTCGAAATTTAGTGATGACAAGGATAGAGTTTTGAGAAGAAGTTCTGGTGAATATACTTATTTTGCTTCCGATGTAGCATATCACAAAAATAAATTTGAAAGGGGTTTTTTAAAGCTTATAAACATTTGGGGAGCTGATCATCATGGGTATATTGCAAGAATAAAATCCTGTTTGCGGATGTTAAATTTTTCTGAAGAAGCGTTAAATATTATACTTTATCAACTTGTCGTGATCAAAAAAGCAGGACAACCATTAGCTATGTCAACACGTATGGGAGAATTTATAACATTAAGAGAAGTTTTAGATGAAGTTGGAAAAGATGCATGTAGATTTTTCTTTTTAATGCGTGCTCCGAATTCGCAATTTGAATTCGATTTGGATATAGCTAAAAAAAAATCTGTCGAAAATCCTGTTTTTTACGTACAATATGTTAATGCAAGATGTAATTCTATTATCAGAGAGAGTTATAACAGAAGCGATATAATTAGAGATGTTGAAAGTGTAAATTTTGATTTACTTAATACAGAAGAAGAAAGAGATTTAGTAAAACATCTTGCGATGTTTTGTGATATTTTATGTTTGTCTGAAAAGACAATGAGCCCCCATCATTTTACTATATATTTAACAGAACTTGCCAATAAATATCATAAATTTTACGAACATTGTCGAATTTTAACTGCTGATGTAAGCCTTACTTCAGCAAGATTGAAGCTTATTGAAGGTGTTATGATAATAGTTAAGATTGGATTAGATCTTTTAGGAGTATCTACACCAAATGAGATGTAATATGTAAGATTTTTTATAACTTAAGTTTAAAAACTAATTGATATCTGTTCTATCTATAACCTCCAATACTTTCCAACGCCTTTATCCTATCAACAATTGAAGGATGAGTTGCAAAAAGACCAGAAATTTTCAAGAAAATAGACCTTTTTTTGTTTTGAATTAAAGGATTTGCGATACATATCATTGCGATAATTTTTTTATCATTAAGACGATGCACTACAGAATTATTTGAGATTTTTTTCAAAGCATTTATAAGTCCTTGAGGATTTCTTGTTATAAAAGCAGCAGTTGCATCGGCTTGAAATTCTCTTGTACGTGATACTGCTAATTTAATAAGAGGAGCTAATAAATACCCGTATATATAAAAAAATATCACAAAAACAAATAAAAATGATTGTGCCGTATTATTTTTATTTGTTTTTATTCTTGTTCTTGGGGTTAGTGCATATCGTAATAGTAATTCTGACATTGTAGTTGCAAAACCTATACATACAATTGCTATGAGCATAAGTTTTGTGTCTCTGTTTTTTATATGTGCCATCTCATGTGCTATTACGCCTTCTATTTCTGTTTTTTCAAGTTTTTCAATGATTCCCTTTGTTAAAACTATGTAAGAATGTTTTGGATCTCTTCCAGTAGCAAAAGCGTTCAAAGCATTATCATTTATTGTATAAACTTTTGGTATTGGTAATCCAGACATTATAGCTATGTTTTCAACAATGTGTATTATTTCTGGAGCATTGCTAGCTGTAAGTTCAGATGCCCCAGAAGCAGACAAAATAAAATATTTACCAGCGAAGTAGGCCACCATAATCCAAATAATTGCAACAACGGAAATAATTGGTAACATGCTTGTTGTGGTTATTCCACTTATCATTCTGAAAATTGATCTATTAGTATCACAATCGTAACAATTATAGATTTCACCTCCAATGATAATACCAGCTAATATAATTATGAAGTAACTAACAACTACAAAACTCACGAAAAACAAAATCATAAGGTATATTGTTTTTCGTGAGTTCGAATCAATAAAATCATAAACCGTTGTATTTTTCATAAATCAAAATGAAATTTTAACAGTTTCCTTTTCTTTTTTCTCATCCTTCCCAAGTGAAAAAAAGTCCTGTTTTATAAAATTAAACACATTACCTATAATATTCCCTGGGAAAGACTCAAGTTTTGTATTCATCGCAAGAACATTTAAATTATAAAATCTACGACTTGCTTGTATTTTATTTTCAGTATCTATTAATTCCTTTTGGAGTTCTAAGAAATTTTCATTTGCTTTTAAATTAGGATAATTTTCTGACAATGCAAAAAGAGACTTAAGAGTTCCAGATAACACATTCTCACTTTGTGCCTTATCAACAACACCGGCAACATTTTTCATAGCATCATTTCTCGCTTTTATAACATCGTTAAAAGTATTTTTTTCATGTGAAGCATAACCTTTAACTATTTCAACAAGACTTGGTATTAAATCATAACGACGTTTCATCTGCATTTCAGTATCACTCCAAGCCTCTTTAACTCTATTCTTAAGTTTTACAAGTCCATTATAAATTGAAAGAATATATAACCCTACAATAACAATCAAAGATATCATAATTGTAAAAAACGTCACTAACATAATACCCCTCCGTTTAACACTGATTTTAGTACGTACTAAAAAAGACACCAAAAAAACATAATCAGTGTCAGCCGATTATACAAAATAATTATACTGTTTAGCAAAATACTTTAATCTTTTTATATAGATAATTTATTTTATTATTTTAGGCGATACGTTATCACTTACATATTGATTTTGCAAGTGCAACAGTCACTTTTTTACCTTTAATATTACTTAAATTTAAAGCATCAATAACATTATTAGCATGTTCTCTGGAAATTTCTACAAATGAAAACGAATCTAAAATTTTAATATTACCAATCAATTTTCCATTTATACCTGCTTCATTTGCGATAGCTCCTACAAAATCTCCAGCTTTTACATCATCTTTTTTACCTATATTTATAAATAATTTAACCATATCTTGTTTTTTGATTGTATTTGTAAAAGAATAAATATTTTTTGAATTCGTAAACAAATCTATTTTTTTCTGCTCTTGTTCCGTTTTTTCAGAAGCAAACATCATCTTTAAGAGAACAGCTGCAATATCCAAAGAAGTAGTTTCCCCAGAAATCAAAGATTCTGCCATCCTCACATACTTTTCAGTGTCTTTTTTTTTCAAGGATTCTTTTATTTTATCTAGCATGGCTGTTACTTTTGTATTCTCTACGTCTCTAAGTGAAGGCACTTGAGACCTTTTAATGTTTGCTTTTGTATATTTTTGAATATCTCTTAACTTATAGATATCCTTTCCAGAAATGAAGCTAAATGCTTTTCCTGTTTTTCCAGCTCTTCCAGTTCTCCCTATTCTGTGGACATAATCTTCATCATTTTTAGGAACATCGTAATTAAAAACCATATCTATGCCATTAACATCTATTCCCCTTGCTGCGACATCAGTAGCTATGAGAAGTTCTATAGAACCACTCCTAAATTTTGTCATTACTCTATCTCTTTGTGATTGGTTCATATCACCATGTATTGCATCTGTTGAATAACCTCTTGCTTGAAGAGAAGAAGTTATTTCATCAACTTTTTTCTTAGTATTGCAAAAAACAATCGAAAGAGCTGGAGAATACATATCAAGACATCGTGTAAGAGTTTCAAGTTTTTGATATTCCCTTATATCAAAATAGTATTGTTCGATTAGAGGAACTGTTAATTTTTCACTCACAACTTTCACAATTTCAGGATAATGTTGATATTTTTTTGTAAGAGATAGAAATTCTCTTGGCATAGTAGCTGAAAAAAAGACAGTTTGCCTTTTTTCAGGTATTTTTTTAAGAATTAGTTCTATATCTTCTCTAAATCCCATATCTAACATTTCGTCAGCCTCATCAAGAACTACAATTGAAGCTGCGTCAAGTTTTAGTGTTTTACGTTCTAAATGATCTATGACTCTACCAGGAGTTCCTATGACAATTTGCGCTCCATTTGAAAGAGCTATTATTTGTCTCTGAATCGGTTGTCCTCCATAAATTGACATTATCTTAATGTCCTTTTTATATTTTGAAAAAAGTTTAAGTTCTTCTGCAACTTGTATTGCAAGCTCTCTAGTGGGGCACAGAATTATAGCTTGAACGAATTTATTTTTTTGATTTATTTTTTCTAATACAGGAATTCCGAAAGCTGCTGTTTTGCCAGTACCTGTTTGCGCTTGACCAATAATATCTAATCCTTTCATCATTTTTGGAATTGATAAACTTTGGATTGGTGTTGCTTCTTCAAAACCTAAATCCTGAATCGCTTTAAGTATTTCAATTGATAAATTTAATTCTGTAAATTTTAATGTTGTCATCTCACTCCTCACATTTTGTATATTTAATCAAAGTTAAAATTTTAAGTCTATTCTGAAATATTTAATCTTTATTTGACAAAATCTACGGCATTCTGAAAAATTATTTTCCCCCAACCATATTTTGAATCGAATCCTTCTCTGTTAGGGTGCTGGAGTGCAAAAATATATCTCTCTGGATGAGGCATAAGTCCTAAAATATTACCTTCTGGGTTAGATATTGCAGCTATTTGTTCTGAAGATCCATTCGGATCTAGAGGATATTTTGGGATATTCCCATCCTTTGAAGAATATTTCAATACAATTTGATTGTTTTTACTTAAAACCTTTAGAAGATTTTTATTTTTTGGAATAAATTTACCTTCTCCATGAGCTACTGGTAAACTTATGATTTCAGGTAAATTTTTTACCCATATGGATCTTGTTTTTTTTTCAATTTTTACATACACCCAACGACATTCAAATCTACCAGAATCATTATAATAAAGAGATGAAACTTGTTCGAATACATTTGGATCAGGAAGTAACCCCATTTTAACAAAAACCTGAAAACCATTACATATTCCTATGATAGGTCTACCGCTCATAGCAAATTTTTTTACTATGTCACCTAATTTATTTTTTATTTCGTTAGATAATATCTTTCCAGAAGCTATATCGTCGCCGTATGAGAACCCACCTGGAAAAGCTAAAATATCATATTTAAAAATTTTATTTTTTTTCTCAATGAGGATATCAATGTGCACCCGTTCAGCAAATGCACCACATAACTCAAAAGCCATTTGTGTTTCGTAGTCACAATTAGTTCCAGCAGTTCTCAAAATTAAAACTTTAACTTTTTTCATATCTCATTTACCAATTTAAAGTATTTCTCCATGCTTTTAACAAATCTTCTGTATTTTCTTTTATTCTTATTTTATGCATCTTACTTTCAAAGATTACATTGTTATCATCACTAACATAACCAACTTCTGTAAGAACCGCATTTTTAAAAATTTCTCGAAGCTTTAATTCATTTTCACACTTCACCTCAATAATAAATCTACCATTAGACTCTGAAAATAATATTTCAATAGGTGTCATAGGACACATATCAGTTTTGATACTATCAATATTTATTATTATACCTTTGCCAGACGCAAACGCCATTTCACTGGCTGCAACTGCAAAACCGCCTTCAGAACAATCATGACATGATTCCACTAGATTTTTTTTTATTGCCATGTGAATATTTTTCATTATTATCTTAGATTCCATTGGATATACACTAGGTACAATGCCATCTGAAATATTAATTATCTTAGCAAACACAGAACCACCAAGCTCGTTCCTTGTAATCCCTGCAAGAAATAGCTTATTGTTTTTATTTTTTAAAGGCATTGTAATGGTCTTTGATATATCTTCAATAATACCTATAGCAGATATTAAGATCGTTGAAGGTATTGAATATTTTTTACAAATTATGGAATATTCATTATACAAACTGTCTTTACCTGATATAAATGGGGTTTCAAAAGCTTTTGCCACATCATAACAAGCATTAGCTGCACGTACAATTCCACCAAGAATTTTTGGATAATTAGGATTACCCCAACAAAAATTATCTAACAATGCAATTTTTTCAATGTTAGCTCCAACAGCAACTGCATTTCTTAAAGCTTCTTCTATGGCTGATGCTGCCATTTTATATGTATTTATTTTGCCATACTGAGGATTTAAGCCATTAGATAAAACTACTCCTTTTTTAGTTCCATTTATTATATTGTATGGAAAAATGATACTTGCGTCTCCGGGACCAGATATTTCAATGCTATTTCCTTGTAATGGTTTTACAATAGTTTGTCCTTGGACTTCATGATCATATTGTCTTACAATCCATTCTCTGGAGCATATATTTAAGTCGGAAAGCAATGTTTTTAGGGTTCTTGAAATTTTGTCATCACTCATTTTAATAGATTTTTGTAATTTTTCTTTCTTTATTCTATAAACCGCAGTTTTTGTAGATTTGGGCATTTCATTATGAAGAAATACCATACATATATTCGCTATCACATCATTGTTATACTTTATTATAAGTCTTTTATTTTTTGTAAATTCACCAATAAAAACAGCTTCAACTTTTTCTTTTTTAAATACTTTGATAATTTTGTTTTTATTCTCTGGTGGAACAGCAAAAACCATCCTTTCCTGTGCTTCAGAAATCCATATTTCCCATGGTCTAAGTCCACTGTATTTTAAGGGTACTTTATTCAAATAAACAATAGCCCCAGTCTTTCTACCAAGTTCACCTATAGCACTAGATAATCCACCGGCTCCACAATCAGTAACTGATCTATAAAGATTCAAATCTCTTGCGTTTAACATTGCATCTAATACTTTTTTTTCAATTATAGGATTCCCCATTTGGACAGCATTTACATCCGATTCATAGCTAAGTTGAAGTGAAGAAAAAGTAGCTCCATGTATCCCATCCCTACCTGTCTTACCTCCAACAAGCAAAATTAAATCTCCAACATTAACTTTTTTTCTTATTTTGTTCTTTGGTATTATTCCAAAAGTTCCACAATAAACAAGCGGATTTGAAATATAACCGTTATCAAAATGAACAGCACCATTTACAGTTGGTATTCCCATTTTATTTCCATAATCTCCAACTCCAGCCACAGCATCTTTTATCACTTTTTTTGGATGATGTATGTTTTTTGGAATTTCACGTAATTCAACATTTGGATTTCCAAAACAAAACACATTTGTATTTGCTAGAGGTTTTGCTCCAAGACCAACACCTAAAATATCTCTTATAGCACCGCCTACTCCAGTACTAGTTCCACCGTATGGATCAAGTGCCGATGGGTGATTATGTGTTTCAACTTTGAAAGCAACACCATTTTTTGAGTCAAATTCAATAATACCAGCGTTATCTTCAAACACAGACCAACACCATTTTTTATTTAATTCCATGGTGACCTTAAAAATTGTTTCTTTTAAAAGGTTTTTATACGTTTTTACTTTTTGTGCTTTAGTGTCATCAAACTCAGTATATCTTATTATACCTGTTAAAGTTTTGTGCTTACAATGCTCACTCCATGTTTGTGCTATTGTTTCAATTTCGATATCCGTAGGATTTCGTTTAAGTCCTTGAAAATATCGTTGAATTACTTTCATTTCTTCAAGAGATAGCGAAAAAGTATTATTCTTACTCAACTTGACTAGCTGATTATCTGAAAGATCCAACATATCAACAATATTGCAACCATTAACATCTTTCATTTTATTATTTTGTACTCTTGAATTAGTGTATTTGCAAGTAATTTCGTTGTTATTCTGCTCAAGACCGCTTTTGATATCCTACCATACAAATAGTATTTATGACCTGTTTTAATTTTAAACTTTTTCGAAATACCCAAATCTTTTACAGCCTTTATTATACTTTCGGAAACTGTGTCAGTGACATTCTTCTTATACCAAACTTCAATCATACTGAGTATTGGTGATGATATCTTACAATGTTGATCACTTTCTGCAATAGCATATGTTTCAGTAATTTTATCACTTAATAGATCTGCAGCTATAATTCTAGCTTCGTCAAAGCTTATATTGCCGCCAATTACATATAACGGTGAATATTCAACTTTTTTTATTCCATTAATATGCATAGAATAGATTTTAGATAACATATTTTTTCCACGAGAATTTTCGAAACATTTTTTTGTAAGAATTTCTATCTTAAAATTCAAAACTTTTCCCCTGTTAGTTTTTCGTATACAATAACATATTTTTCTACAATTTTTTCTATGATATCTCTAGGAAGCTCTAAGGAAGCTGCTTGTAATCTATCAAAATTTAAACTTTTAAGATAATCTCTGAGGTATTGTTTATCTAAACCATCTTGAGCTTTACCTTCTTCATATTTATCAATTTCCCAAAATCTAGATGAATCTGGAGTAAAAATTTCATCTATCAGTATTAATTGGTCATCATAGAAACCAAATTCTAATTTTGTGTCCGCGAGTATTATTCCTCTTGAAATAGAATATTCACTAGCTTTTTTATACAGCATAAGCGAGTATTCTTGCAAATTTTTAGCAGTATTTTGCCCTACATTTTTTGACATTTCTTCAAAAGAAATATTTTTGTCATGTTCTCCTATATTTTCTTTACTAGATGGTGTGAAAATAGGTGTAGGTAACTTTGAAGATTCCTTGAGATTTGCAGATAGTCTTATGTCACAAATTTTTTGAGATTTTTTATATTCTTTCCAAGCTGATCCTGTAAGATACCCTCTAACAATACATTCTACATCTATTCTGTTAGCTTTTTTCACTATCATAGATCTGTCCCGCAAATATTCATATTTTTTAAGCGTTGTAGGAAAAGTATTAAAGTTACCTGTTATAATGTGATTTGGCATTATATTTTGAAAAAAATCAAACCAAAACATTGAAAGTTTATGGAGGATTTTTCCCTTGTTAGGAATCATAGCGGATATCACGTTATCAAAAGCAGAAATTCTATCAGAAGCTACAATTAGATAACTTTGCCCAAGGTCATAAACATCTCTAACTTTTCCTCTGCAAATCAAAGGAAGATTTATGTTGCCTTCTTGATTACTCATTTTAATTTTCCTTTTTAAAGTTTTGAATATTAATGTTTTTATATCTGGAATTATATCACTTTTTTTCAAATTCTTAAAACTTTGCACAATTTAAAGATTAGAAAACTTTGTGTAAAATAAAAAATAACGTAAAAATATACGAACAGCATTTTGATTTACAAAAACGTTGTGGTGTTATATAAAAAATGTGTTAAGTTTTTATTTTTTTGTTTCTATTATTTCATGTTCTAATTGTGATATGATTTTTTGTAGCGTAAAACTTGACTTAATGTTATCTTTATATTATCTTTAAGAAGATCATTTGATTGCAACATTTCATTGATGTTACAAGAACACAAAATAGAAGGTGAAAATTCATGTGTGGAATAATTGGCATTGAGAATAATGAAAATGCTTCTATTTTAGCCTCAGCTGGTCTTATTACCTTGCAACATAGGGGTGAAGAATCGGCTGGGATAACAATAAGTGGTATGAAAAAAATGAAGACTTTTAAATCCATGGGACTTGTTTCAAAAATATTTAATGAAAAAATCTTATTGAATAAACTACCTGGAACTGCTGCTATAGGGCATGTACGCTATACGACTTCATCTAAAAGTTCTTTAATAAATGCTCAACCTTTCCAAATAAATTGTATTCATGGTAATATTTCGGTCGCGCACAACGGAAATATCACAAATTTTCTGAAAATAAAAAAGAAACTTCTTAGAAAAGGAGCAATTTTTAATCACACTTCTGATACTGAAATATTACTTCATCTCATAGCAATGTCTAAAGGAGATCTTGCTGACGTGATAATGAATTCGTTACGTAAACTTAGGGGTGCTTTTTCACTAGTAATACTTAAAGATAAAACACTCATAGGTGCTAGAGATGAAAATGGTTTTAGGCCTCTAGTTTTAGGGAAAATGGGCAATTCTTACATAATAGCCTCAGAAAGTGCTGCTGTTGAAGTTATAGGTGGTAAGTACATAAGAGATATAAAACCTGCAGAGATTATAATTATAGAGGATGGACAAATCAAAAAATCCTTTCTATACAAAGCAGTACGTAAAAAACAAAATACTTGTATTTTTGAACAAGTTTATTTTTCAAGACCTGACAGCATAATGTTCTCTAAAACTGTGAAGGAAGTTAGAGTGAAAATGGGAGAATATCTTGCACAACAAATGAATGGTGTAAAAGCTGATGTTGTTATACCTGTTCCAGATACAGGATATTTTGCAGCACTAGGATTTTCAAAACAATCTAATATGGTTTTCGAAAATGGATTCGTAAGGAATCATTATGTTGGAAGATCTTTTATTAAACCTTCACAATGTTTAAGAGATTTGACAGCAAAACTTAAACTTCGTCCAATAAAAGAGGTTATAAAAGGTAAAAAAATAGTGCTTGTTGATGACTCAATAGTGAGAGGTACTACTTCTAAAAAAATAATAGATATGCTAAAAAATAGTGGTGTAAGAAAAATACATTTTGCCTTATCATGCCCTCCTATAATAAGTTCATGTTACTATGGAATTGATACTCCTAGTAAAGAGCATTTAATAGCTGCGAAGTATTCTGTTGATGATATAAAAAAATATTTGGATGTTGATGGATTAACTTTTTTAAATTTAGATAATCTCATTAAATCTTGTTGTATCAACGGTGAAAGTAATGTCTTTTGTACAGCATGTTTCACAGGAAAATATCCAACAAAGGTTCTAAAAGACACACGCGAAGAGAGTTATTGATGACAAAATATATTTTTATTACAGGTGGAGTTGTTAGTTCATTAGGTAAGGGTATTTCTGGAGCCAGTATAGGAAAACTTTTACAATTATACGGATTTAAGGTTACTATGATAAAGTTTGATCCTTATATAAACATAGATCCTGGAACAATGAATCCTTATCAGCATGGAGAAATTTTTGTCACAAAAGATGGAACGGAGTCAGACTTAGATCTTGGGACTTATGAAAGATTTTTGGATATATCTACAAGTAAGGCAAATACTAATACTGCTGGAGATATCTATCAAACAGTTATCAATAGAGAAAGAATAGGTGGGTATAATGGAGCCACTGTTCAGGTTATACCTCACATAACAGATGAAATAAAGAAACGTTTTATGGCGTTGAAAGATAATTGTGATGTTTCTATAATTGAAATAGGTGGTACAGTAGGTGATATTGAAGGACTTCCATTCATGGAATCTGTACGGCAGTTTCAGCTTGAAAATAAAAAAGAAGATACTCTAAGTATACATGTTACTCTTGTTCCATTTATTGCTGCCGCGTGTGAATTAAAAACTAAACCCACACAACATTCTGTTAATAAATTAAGAGAAATAGGTATTTTACCTGACATAATAATATGCAGAACAGAACGACGTATTAAGACCATGTTAAAGAAGAAGATATCTCTCTTTTGCAATGTAAAAGAAGAATGTGTTATTGAAGCATTAGATGTTTCACCGATTTATTATATTCCAGAGACTCTTCATAAGCAAAATGTTGATTCACTTATAATGGAAAGACTTAATATAAAACCTAAGAAAAAATTTGACAAAACGTGGTTTAAAAAAATAAAATCTACAAGAGTTTTTAGCAAAATAATTAGTGTAGCTATTGTTGGGAAATATGTAACGCTAAAAGATGCTTATAAGTCTATAGACGAGTCTATAGATATTGCAGCAGCAGAGCTGGGAGCAAAAGCTGAAGTACGTTATTTTAGAGCTGAAGACAAGGATATAGTTGAGAAATTGAAGTCTTGTGACGCAGTATTAGTTCCTGGTGGATTTGGGTGCAGAGGTGTAAATGGCAAAATAAAAGCTATAGCATATGCAAGAGAAAATAAAATTCCTTTTCTAGGCATATGTTTAGGGATGCAATGTAGTATTATAGAAGCAGCTAGAAATTTAGCGAAACTTGAAGGTGCAAATTCTACAGAGTTTAATAAGAATACAAAATATCCTGTTGTAAAAATTATTGACGAGCAAAAAAATGTCAAATATATGGGTGGAACAATGAGGCTTGGAAATTATAAGGCCGAGATTAGAAAGAATACGTTAGCACATAGCTTATATGGTGTTGATGAGGTTGATGAAAGACACAGACATAGATATGAAATGAATCCAGAATTTATAGATATACTAGAAAAAGTTGGTTTTTATGTAAGTGCGTACCACAATGGAGTACTTCCTGAAATTGTAGAAATAAAGACTCATCCTTTTTTTATTGGTGTACAGTTTCATCCTGAATTTAAGTCAAGACCTATGAAAGCGCATCCTATTTTTGTTGGATTTATAGATGCAACTTTAAAAAATAAATAGTACTACGTTTACATTGTATAAATATTATAAAACATTAATAAGGTAAATTGATGTCAAAACTTGAAATAAAAAAATATGGTGAACCAGTTTTAAGGAAAAAAGCAGTAAGTATCCTTGAGGTAACTACTTACGTAAAAGGTGTTGTATTTGATATGCTTGAAACTATGTATTTATCAAGCGGGCTTGGTCTTGCTGCTCCACAAGTTGGGATTTCTTTAAGGCTTTGTGTAATTGATGTAAATTTGAATATAAAATCTCCTATTGTAATGATAAATCCTGAAATTATTTCTTGTGAAGATGAAGTACTTGCAGAGGAAGGATGTTTATCTATTCCAGGTGTATATAAAGAAATAAAACGTTCTAGAAATATTATTGTCCAATACATTGATTTGAATGAAAAAAAGTGTAAAATTAAAGTCTGGAATTTATTAGCTAGAGTAGTACAGCATGAGGTTGATCATTTGGATGGAAAACTTTTTATAGATTATATTACTGATTTTGACAGAAAGCGTATTAGAATGAAATAAGGAAAAAGGTAGATATAGATAACCAGTGAAGATATTGTTTTTTGGTACTTCTTTTGTTTCTAAGGTTTA
The DNA here is from genome assembly GCA_031282355.1 of Candidatus Endomicrobiellum neotermitis. Classification (GTDB taxonomy): domain Bacteria; phylum Elusimicrobiota; class Endomicrobiia; order Endomicrobiales; family Endomicrobiaceae; genus Endomicrobiellum; species Endomicrobiellum neotermitis. Next base: position 196,593 of record JAITDW010000003.1, read on the forward strand.
TCTTGAGAATCTATATAAAAATAATCACAAGTTTTTTATTGTTACGATGCCTGATAAATGTTTTCTAAGACATAGAAAACCTACTTATTATCAATCTGTAAAAATTTATGCGATCGAGAACAACATAAGTTTTGTACAACCTGAGAAATTTACAGATGATACTATCAATAGAATAAAAAATTTTGCCCCAGATATTGGTATTGTAGTGGCTTATAGCAAAATTATACCCAAGATTATTTTTAATATTCCTAGATATAGAACTTTTAATATACATTTTTCATTATTACCAAAATATAAGGGAGCAGCACCTGTACAATGGGCTTTATATAATGGTGAATGTGAAACAGGTGTATCTTCTTTCTATATTTCTGAAAGACTTGATGCTGGTGATATAATAATTCAAGAAAAAATTAACATAAATATGAAAGATAACGCTAAAACTTTATTTGATAAACTTATCCCGCTGGGTATAGATATCATGAACGAAACTATCAAGCTTGAGCAAACTGCTTTGTTAAATTCAAAACCCCAAGTGGGACATTCAAGCTTTGCACCAATATTAAAAAAAAATAATGGACTTGTTGATTGGAGCAAAGATGCACATAATATATACAACCAGTTTAGAGGATTATACTTATGGCCAGGAATATATTCAATAATTCCACATGGAAAATTATCTGGGAAAATGATTAAATTTATAGAAATAGAAATCTTTGATGACACATTAATAAACAAAGATTTTGGTAAAATATGTTCTGTTGAAAAACATAAAGGCTTTACAATTTCATGTGCTGTTGGAAAAATTTTAGTAATTAAATTGCAGTTAGAAAACAAGCGTATAATGTCTGCATGGGATTTTATCCAAGGAAGACAGCTGTTTATAAATGACCATTTTTAAATTATTCATAACAATTGGTTATTTTATTGTTATATAAAGAGGAATTTTGTTATGATTATGGATGTTGATGAGTCTGATTTTTCACAAAAGGTTTTATTATCGTGTAATCCAGTCTTGGTTGATTTTTGGGCGCCTTGGTGTGGTCCGTGCAAAATGCTTGCTCCTGTTATAGATGAGCTTGCTGTTGAGTATGCAGGTAAAGTGGATATATGTAAAGTTAATACGGATGAAAACATGTCTTTATCATCCAAATTTCAAATTGTATCGATCCCATGTTTGATTTTGTTTATAAACGGATTACCTGTACAAAAGATATTGGGATTTAGATCTAAAAATGAAATAAAAAAAATTGTTGATATACACATTTAACAAAGTACAACAATATAATTTAGTAACAGCTTATGCTTTCTATAATTTTAATAGTATTTTGTTACGTTTTGTTTTTTTTGATTTTTGAAAATAGATTAGAAGACATCTGTTAAGAGTTTTTGTAATGATAATTTATGATATTATTATTGTAGGTGCTGGTTCTGCAGGGTTATCTGCTGCGATATATGCTTCAAGAGCTAAATTAAAAACATTGCTTTTAGAAAAAAATCGTTGCGGGGGACATTTATTAATAATTGATTTACTTGAAAATTATCCCGGATTTTACAAAGGTATTAGTGGTTTTGATTTTGCTATAAAACTCGAAATGCAAGCAAAAGAATTTGGTACAGAAATAATCTACGATGATGTTTTGTGTATTGAAAATAAACTCAATGTAAAAAAAGTGATTACTGCGAATTCTATTTATGAGTCTAGAACTGTTGTTATTGCTACTGGAACATCTTTAAAAAAAACTAATGTATTAGGAGAATCAAAATTTATAGGAAGAGGAGTGTCTTTTTGTGCTGTCTGCGATGCTCCATTTTATAAGAACAAAGACGTATTGGTTATTGGTGGAGGTGATTCTGCAGTTCAGGAATCTATTCATATTTCAAAATTTGCAAATAGCGTAACTATAATTTGTAAAAATGATAAGTTAAAAGCTATAAAAGTCTTGCAGGATAGGATGTTGATACATAAAAATATATCAGTGATTTATAATGCCATTCCTAAGGAATTTTATGGAAAAGAATTACTTGAAAAAGTAACAATAATGGATGTAAACACCCAACAAAAAAAAGATTTAAAAATAAATGGTGTTTTTATATTTATAGGACTAATTCCAAACACTCATTTTATTTCGAATCTTATAACTAATGAGTTTGGGTATATTTTAACAGATGAAAATATGAATACTTCTGTTTCAGGATTTTTTGCTTGTGGTGACGTTAGAAAAAAACAGTTAAAACAAGTCGTAACAGCTGTTTCTGATGGAGTCCAAGCAGCTGTAAGTGCTCAGAATTATATAGAAGAGAATATATGAAAAGTTTTTTCATTATAGATGGTAACACTTATATTCATAGAGCTTATCATGCTTTACCTTGTTTTTCAACTTCAAATGGACAACAAATTAATGCGATTTATGGTTTTATAAAATTGTTGTTCAAAATTAAGAATAAATTTGTTCCTGACTATATTGCAGTTTGTTTTGATTATCCATCAAAAAATTTTAGACATGAAATGTTTAAAAATTATAAAGCAAATAGAAAACCGCTTGATATAGCACTTATAAGTCAAATGCCTATTGCTAGAGAAGCTGTAAGAGCTTTAAATATGCTAGATGTTGAAATAAAAGGTTACGAAGCTGATGATTTGATTGCTACATTAATTCAAAAATTCATAAAAAATAATATACAAATTGTTGTTGTAACAGGTGATAAAGATATTTTACAATTAGTTTATGATGAAAAAATTTTTATATGGAATGATTCTAAGAATGTTATGTATGATAGAAAAAACATTGAAGAAAAATATGGAATCAAACCTGAACAACTTGTTGATGTTTTTGCTTTGATGGGTGATGCCATTGATAATGTTCCAGGTATAAAAGGAATTGGAGAAAAAACTGCGTTAAAACTCGTAAAAAAATTTGGTAATCTTGAAAATGTACTAGCTAATATGAATTCTGTAAAAGGGAATATTGGGAAGTTACTTAAAGAGAATATAAATGAAGTGCTATTGAGTAAAAAATTAATAAAGTTGAATAAACAAGTTCCTTTATGTTATAAGATATTAGAGTTTGAGAATAAAGATTTAGATTTAAATAAAGCGATTCCATTTTTTGAAAAATATGAATTTAAAAGTTTATTGAATAAATATTCGACATTTAAAAGTATAAAATCTATACCTGCTACAAAAGTATTGTGTACTAAAAAAATGGTAATATAATTTTGTGATAAAAAATTATTTAATCCCACATGTATGTTTTATAGAAAAATACAAAATTGAATTAACTTTACGATATAAAAAGTTATGTATTTTAATTTTATAATTGTTAATATAGTGGATAATTTTGCACGAGTTAATTTCATGTCGGTGTTTAAAAAAATCGTAGTGTTTTCATCTTTTTTGAATTCCGCATACAGTGGTTGAAAGTGTAACAAACATTATTAGTGGAGATGCAATTTGATAATAGGTTTAACTGGTGGTATAGCTACTGGTAAAAGTGAAAGTGCTAAATATCTTAAAATGCTTAATGTTTACACTATAGACGCTGATGAAATATCACGTAATATTATTACTGAGGATATAACAGTTTTAAATAAACTTGTTAAGAATTTAGGACGTAATATTTTATCTTCAAATGGAAACTTAAATAGACAAAAACTTGCTGATATAATTTTTTCAGATAGAAAATCAAAACTTATTGTTGAAAAAATTATTCATCCTTATGTTATTTCAAAAATAAATAAAATGATTGAACAAAAGATTGATAAGTATAATAATATTGTAATTGATGTGCCGCTTCTCTTCGAAGTAGGATTGAATAGAATATGCGATAAAACTGTAGTTATATGGGTGCCATATGATATTCAGATTCAACGTCTTACACTGCGTAATAAATTTAATATAGAACAAATAGAAAAGAGAATTTATTCTCAAATGCCAATAGAAAAAAAAGTTAAACTTGCTGATTTTATAATAGATAACACAGGTTCTAAAAGTGATCTCAAAAAAAAAATAGAAGATTTGCATTTATTATTAATATCTAAAAACAAACGATAATAAATACTTTAAATGTGTAAAATTTAATGTAGTATGAATGTAATATAAATGTATAAATAAATATTTGTAAAAATCATTCAAACAAAAATTAGTCAAAAAAAAGATTCATGAGAATTGTATGTACTTTATCATAATACTGTGCTCTAGATGTAAAAAATTCAATAAGGTTTATTTCTTTAGAAAGATGGAGTTGTTTGTGATGTTGTTTCAGTTTTGATAGTCACTTACTTAATTCTTTAAATATCAAAGTAATTCTCGTTGTTTTTTTTGTTTTATAAAATATATGTAAAAACCTTGAGAATTTTCCTTAATTTAATAATACAATTATTTTTAATATATTAGATAATTTTAGCAGTTGCATCAAACTTTTGGAGGTTTAATGTGGAAAAAAGTAGATCTATGGATGTATCAGTCTTATCGAAAAAGACAATGATGGAACTTATAGAAATAGCTAGGAATCTTAAACTTGATTCTGTCGCAGGATTACGAAAACAAGAACTGATAGCAAAAATTTTTGAAGCTCAAACTAAAGCTAATAAGCTAGTTTATGATGAGGGAGTTTTAGAAATATTACCAGATGGATTTGGGTTTTTACGATCTACAGACTATAATTATTTGCCAGGTCCAGATGATATATATATATCTCCTTCACAAATAAAGAAATTTGCTTTAAGAAAAGGTGATACAGTAGCTGGATATGTTCGTCCGCCACAAGCACAACAGGAAAGATATTTTGCTCTTTTACAAGTCAAATCAATTAACGGACAAGAAGATCTTGAAAATATAAGAGATCGTGCTCTTTTTGATAATTTAACACCATTATATCCTAATGAAAAAATAATTCTCGAAACGAAAAAAGAAGAGGTATCTACTAGGATTATAGACATGCTAGTTCCTATTGGTAAAGGACAAAGAGTTTTGATTAACGCAGCTCCAAGAACAGGTAAAACTGTTCTTTTACAAAAAATAGCGAACGCAATAACTGAAAATAATCCAAAAATTGTGCTTATGGTTTTACTGATAGATGAGAGACCTGAAGAAGTTACTGATATGCAACGTTCAGTTAATGGAGAAGTAATATCTTCAACTTTTGATGAATCATCAGATAGACATATACAAGTTGCTGAGATGGTGATAGAAAAGGCTAAAAGAATGGTTGAAAATAGAAAAAATGTTGTTGTGCTTTTAGATTCTATTACAAGGCTTGCAAGGGCATACAATACAGCTATTCCATCAAGTGGAAGGGTTTTATCTGGTGGTCTTGATTCTAATGCTTTACAAAGACCTAAAAGATTTTTTGGTGCCGCTAGAAATATTGAAGAAGGTGGTAGTCTTACTATTATAGGAACCGCTCTTGTAGAAACAGGGAGTAGAATGGATGATGTTATATTTGAGGAATTTAAAGGAACTGGGAATTGTGAAATTTACCTTGATAGAAAACTTGCTGATAGAAGAATATTCCCTGCAATAGATCTTTTACGTTCAGGAACAAGAAAAGAGGAGCTTCTTCTAACTGAAAATGAAAAAAATAAAATGTGGATAATAAGAAAATGGATGAATTCAATGAATTCTATAGAAGTTATGGAAGAGCTAAGTAAAAGGTTAATACATTCAAAATCTAATAATGATTTTTTGAAACAAATGGAACTTTCTAGTACGGAGGGATTATGAGATCCGTATAAAATACAAAATTATTGTAAATAAAAGTTGCATGTGTAATTTATATTTTTGTTTACTTCAAATATTATTTAAGCTATAATTATTGTTGGGGTATTGATAAATTGAATATTCGTGGAGGAATATGTATAAGATTGTCTTGATTAGACACGGTGAAAGTATTTGGAATAAAGAAAACAGATTTACAGGTTGGACTGATATTGATCTATCTGAAAACGGTAAGAATGAAGCTTTACAAGCTGGAGAGCAGCTGAAGAAGAATGGGTTTACTTTTGATTTAGCATATACTTCAGTTCTAAAAAGAGCCATTAAAACATTATGGAATATTCTTGATACTATGGAATTATTGTGGATTCCCGTTGTAAAAAGTTGGAAACTAAATGAAAGACACTATGGCGCATTACAAGGGTTAAATAAAGCTGAAACTGCAATAAAATATGGTGAATCTCAAGTACAACGTTGGAGAAGAAGCTATGATATATCCCCAATATCTTTGAATGAAAGTGATGATAGATATCCAGGAAAGGACGCAAGATACTCTGATATACCTAAAAATGAGATTCCTTTAACAGAATGTTTAAAAGACACAACGGCAAGGGTTGTTCCTTTTTGGGAAAAAGAAATTGTTCCATGTATAAAAACTGGTAAAAAAATTATTGTGGTTGCACATGGTAATAGTTTAAGAGCTTTAGTAAAATATATTGATAAAATAAGTGACAATAATATAATAAATTTAAACATACCTACTGCAGCACCACTTATCTATGAGCTTGATGATAATTTAACACCTATAAATAGTTATTATTTGGGTAACTGTAAGTACACCGAAGAAATTAGAAACATTAAGTAAAATGATATAAAATCATGACTATAGTGATCACTACAAAATGTCATGTTTTATAATGAAGGCATGTTATAATGGTTGAACAAAAAAAATAGTGAAAATTATACAAAAGAGAAAATAAATGTTAGCCGATAGATATGTAAAAATTGATTATGAATCGTATGAAGATTTTATAGAAAATTGTAAAATATATACACCTCAAAATTTTAATTTTGCATTTGATGTTGTAGATGAAATTGCAAAAATTACACCTGATAAAAAAGCAATGATATGGTGCAATTCTAAATGCGATGAAAAAACATTTACTTTTAATGATATAAAGATTGAGAGTAGTCGTGCTGCAAATTTTTTTAAGTCTTTAGGTATTAAAAAAGGTGATGCAGTAATGCTTATGCTAAAAAGACGTTACGAGTATTGGTATTGTATTATTGCCCTTCATAAATTAGGGGCCCTAGTTGTCCCTGTAACACATCTTTTAACAGCTAAAGACATAGAGTATAGAGTTATATCTGCTAACATAACTACAATTATAGCCGCAGCTGATAAGAGAATTGTAGATGTTATTAATGAAGCAAAAAAAAAATTAGTTGAATTAAAAATTTTGATTTCTGTAAATGGTCATTCTAATGGATGGCTTGAATATTCTAAAGAAGTTAAGAACTTCCCTAGTATTTTTGAAAGACCTGTGGGTATAGAAGCTACAAACATAAGAGATAATTTTTTATTATATTTTACTTCTGGAACTACTGGTATGCCTAAGATGGTTTGTCACGATTTTGCATATCCTCTTGGACATATAATAACAGCAAGATTTTGGCAAAATTTAAGTGATTTAAGTATTCATCTTACAGTAGCTGATACTGGTTGGGCAAAGGCTGCATGGGGGAAAATATATGGACAATGGTTATGTGGTGCTTGTATTTTTACTTATGATTATGAAAGGTTTAATTCTGAGGATTTAATAGAAAAAATAATAAAATATGGAGTAACTTCATTTTGCGCACCTCCTACTGTTTACAGACATATGATAAAAGAAAACATTTTTAAATATAATTTTTCAAAATTAGAATATGCGGAAACTGCTGGTGAACCTTTAAACCCTGAAGTTTTTTATAAATTTAAAAAATGGACAGGCATTGAAATTAAAGAAGGATTTGGTCAAACCGAAACAGTTGCTTTTGCAGCAACATTTCCATGGATGCGCGTGAAACCTGGGGCTATAGGTAAGCCGTCTGCAGGATGGGATATTGATATTCTTGATGCAGAAAATAATCCATGTAAGCTACGACAAGAAGGAAGACTTGTAATAAAAACAAACAAACAAAAGCCTATAGGATTATTTTCAGAATATTATAGGAATAAAAATATGACAGAAACTTTTTGGAAAAATGGTATTTATGATACAGGTGATGTAGCCTATAGAGATGAAGATGGTTACATTTGGTTTATTGGCCGTTCTGACGATATTATAAAAAGTTCTGGATATAAAATAGGTCCTTTCGAAGTTGAAAGTGTCTTAATGGAACATCCATGTGTATTGGAATGTGCAGTAACTGGGGTTCCGGATAAAGATAGAGGGGCTGTTGTAAAAGCTTCGATAGTACTTACAAAAGGATATCAGCCAAGTTTAAAACTTATAATGGAGCTTCAAGAACACGTTAAAAAAATTACGGCTCCTTACAAATATCCCAGAATCATTGAATTTGTAAAAAAACTCCCAAAAACAATAAGTGGAAAAATTAAGAGAACTGAAATAAGAAAAAGTAATAGTATCATAAAGTTAATCTAATTGATAATGGTATAAGTGAGGATATGTATGGATATAGAAAAACATATTTTAAATTTAGCAAAGAATGCAAATGGCAAAATTATTTTCCCTGAAAGTTTTGATATAAGGGTTTTAAAAGCTGCCCAAATGCTTACGAAGGATGCTATAGCTTCTGTTGTGTTACCTACAAAAAATATAGATAAAATAAAAGAAATAGCATTAGCGTCTAACATAGATTTGAACGGAATCGAAATAATTGAAATAGATAGAAGTATTTTTGACAAAAATAAAATTGAAGAATTTATTTATGCAAGATCACAAAAAGGAATTAGTAAGCAAGATGCATTGGATCTTTTAGATGAGCCACTATATTTTTCAATGATGTATTTGAAGAATAAAAAATGCAATGCCTGTGTTGGAGGTGTAGTTTATAACACTGCTACTGTTCTAAGAGCAGCAATTCATGTAATTGGTACTATTGAAGGCATAAAATTAATTTCCTCGTATTTTCTTATGATCCCTCCTAAATACCATCCTGTAGCTAAAGATCCAGTGATGTTTGCAGATTGTGCTGTAAATCCTGATCCGCAGTCATTAGGATTAAAGGATATAGCTATTTCAACAGTTATGAATTTTAAGAAACTTTTCCCTAATAAACAAGCTAATGTTGCGATGCTTTCTTTTTCAACAAAGGGGAGTTCAAATAGTAGTGTTTTACTAAAAATAACAGAAGCAGTTAAAGTTATAAAAGAACATTTTAAAGGATGTAATGATGTAAATATAGATGGAGAGTTTCAGTTTGATACTTCTGTTGTTCCAAGCGTCGGCAAAATTAAAGCTCCGGATTCTCTTGTTGCAGGTAATGCAAATATTTTTATATTTCCGGATTTAAATTCTGGAAATATAGGATATAAAATTGCTGAAAGATATGGCGGATTTCAAGCTTTAGGTCCTATAATTCAAGGTCTTGCTCTTCCTGTAAGTGACTTAAGTAGAGGCTCTAGTGCACATGATATATATCTAATAAGTGCAATTATGTTACTTACTCATGTTTAAAAAATAATTTGTATAATTTATAGAGATCATCCTTAAAAATATTTTGTTGACAAAATAAATATATTTTCGTTATCCTGTGTGTTTAAATGTTTAATAAGCGTGCGTCCCGTGTATATATCTTATCTTATTATATGGGGGGCTATAGCTCAATTGGCTAGAGTGCTTGCATGGCATGCAAGAGGTTAGGGGTTCAAATCCCCTTAGCTCCATGTAAATTTTTAAAGAGGTTTAGGTATGGTCTATTCAGAATATATTAATCGAAAAACAAAAGGACATACAGATATTCTGGATATAACAGAAGATGTTAAAAGAGTTGTTATCCGCTCAGATGTAACAAATGGTATAGTGACTTTGAGTGTGATGAGTTCTACATCTGCTATTACAACTATTGAATTTGAACCCGGGCTTGTTGCAGATTTTCGTAAGGCACTTGAAATAATTGCACCTGCAAAAGGCGCTTATAAACATAATGATAAATGGGGTGATACTAATGGTTTTTCACATATACGCTCCTCATTAATAGGCATATCAAAAACTATACCGCTTATGTCTAAGTCTCTGGTACTAGGAACTTGGCAGCAGATAATTTTAGTAGATTTTGACAATAGACCTAGAATTAGAAAAGTTTTTGTTGGAATTATTGGAGAATAAAATACAGTGTCTTTGAAGATTATTGCAGGTACTTCTAAAGGAAGAATATTGAAAACATTGCCTCAGTGGGATTTATCTATAAGACCTATGTTGTGTAGTGTTAAAAAGTCTGTTTTCGATATAATGCAGTTTAAAATCTATAACTCTAGTTTTATTGATCTGTTTGCTGGAGTTGGATCAGTGGGTATTGAAGCACTTTCACGTGGAGCTAAAAAAGCAGTTTTTGTAGAATTGAGCACTGCTTCATTGTCATTGATTAGATATAATGTAAATATGCTTGGATTTAATAATAGGTCTGAAATTATTAAATGCGATATAATCAACGATTTTCATGTTTTAAGTGGTAGTAAGTATGATATAGTTTTCATCGGAGCTCCTTACAAAGATAAAAAAGGAAATCCATTTGTTTCTACGTATCTTGTACTAGAAAATATAGTGAGATATAACATTTTAAAAAGTGATTCTGTTATCATAGTACAAAAACATAGCAAAGAATCTATAAATGATGTTGTAAATCTTGAATGTTTCAGAACGAAGAAATATGGTGGTGATACTGTAGTTTTTTTTTATAGGTATAAATGTGAAAAATAATAACTATAAACATAAGAAAAATGCGACAAGACTTTAAGATAAGTTATTCAAGGATTAACACATATTTATTCTGTCCGTATAAATATAAACTTATATATTTTGATGGTGTTCATGTACCAATAAATGCAGATATCACATTCGGACATATTATTCATAAAACATTAGAACAGTTTCATAGCGGGAAAAAACAGGTTTATGATGTTCTGTTTGAGTATTATGATGATGTCTGGAAAAATGATGGATTTAACGATCCTCACCAAATTTTTGAATACTATAAGCGTGGGAAGGTGATGCTCACAAATTATTATGCATCATTTATTAATTCTAACTCTAAAGTTTTATATGTCGAAAAAGCATTTAACACAAACATAGGTAAATATAAGTTTGTTGGTATTATTGATAGAATTGATATATTTGACAACAGCAAACATGAAATTATAGACTACAAAACTCATTTAAAAGTATGGAATCAAAAAATGGTGGATCAAGATTTACAATTAAGTTTTTATACGTATGCTTGTAAAAATGTTTTTGGTCTTAATATAAATAAAATATCAATTTATTTTTTATCAGAAAACAAGAAAATTTATACAAAAAGGTCTAGAAATGAAATAATTAATGCAATGAACATCGCTACTAAAATTGCAAAAGATATAGAATCTGAAAAATTTTTACCAGATACATCAAAATGTAAAATGTGTAGTCTTAAGCTTAAATGTAAGTGTTCTTTATAATTGTTAAAAAGAAACAAGTAAATATTAATTAATTCATTTGTAGTTTTGTGTGTTATTGAGGAGGTTTATTAAATGGAATCCTTAGTAGTGGTTAAGCTTGGTGGTAGTTTAATTAAAAATATAGAGGTATTAAATAGATTTTTTAGAGAAGCTGTAATTGTTTCACGAAATAGATATATTATTTTAGTGCATGGTGGAGGAGCTGAAATAGGTATGTTACTTAAAAAATTCGGTATAGTCAGCAAATTTATAGGTGGTCTAAGATTTACTGATATAGCTACGCTTGAAGTTGCCGAAATGGTTTTAAGTGGAAAAGTAAATAGATTTTTAACTACAGGACTTATAAAAAATGGTGCTAATGCTGTAGGAATATCTGGTAAGGATGGAAAAAGTATTATATGTAAACAAATAAAGAATCTTGGATTTGTAGGTATTCCAAGTAAAATAAATAAAAAACTTATCAATGTCTTGATGAAAGCTGGATTTTTACCAGTTATAGCTCCGATTGCTGCTGATTCTTATGGTAATGTTATGAATGTTAATGCTGACACTTTAGCATCTTCAATTGCTGCTTCTTTCAAAGCACAAAAACTTATATTTCTGACTGATGTTGTTGGAGTACTCGATAAAAATAAAGATGTGATTCAAGAAATTAAAATTAATGAAATAAATAATTTAATAAAAGATCAAACTATAACTGGAGGGATGATACCAAAAATTAAAGCATGTGCTGTTTCAGTCAGAAGTGGTGTAAGGGAAGTATGGATAGCAAACGGAATATTTGGAATAATAGATATGAAGGGAACATTAGTAAAGCGTTAACACTCTATTGCAAAAACTATATAAATCATTACATTATATGAGTAGGGGAAAATAAATGGATATAAGACGAATTGAGAATAAATACTTTATGAAAGTATACGAGCGTAGTAATTTGATTGTAAAAAAAGCGAAAAATCAATTTTTATGGGATGAAAATGGTAAAAAATATCTCGATTTTTTTTCTGGTATAAGTGTTTGTAATGTTGGGCATTGTAATGAGTTAGTTGTTAAAGCAGCAAAAAAACAAATGAGCAAATTTATACATATATCAAATTTGTATTACGGATCATCTCAAATTAAATTAGGTGAAGAACTTATTAAGCGTACATTTAAAAAAGGAAAAGTTTTTTTTTCAAATTCTGGAGCTGAAGCGAATGAATGTGCTATTAAACTTGCAAGAAAATGGGGTTTTTTAAATCCTTCGAAAACCGGCAACAATAGATATGAAATAATATGTTTTAATGGTTCATTTCATGGTAGAACACTTGCTACAATGTCTGCTACTGGACAAAAAAAATTTCATAAATATTTAGAACCATTGCAAGAGAAGTTTGTTTTTGCTGAATTTAATAATATTAATTCTGTAGAAAAACTTATAAGTGATATAACTGTTGCTGTAATGATAGAACCTGTACAGGGTGAAGGTGGAATATTTCCTGTAGATAAAGTATTTTTAAAATCCTTAAGAAAGCTTTGTAATGATAATAATATCATTTTAATTTTTGATGAAATACAATGCGGTGTTGGAAGAACTGGGAAATTTTATGCATTCGAAAATTATGGTGTTGAACCTGATATTATAACCTTAGCAAAATCATTAGCTAATGGATTACCTTTAGGAGCTACTATTGCTAATGAAAAATATGCTCAAGCTTTTATATATGGAGATCATGGATCTACTTTTGGAGGAAATCCTGTGTCATGTGCTGCTGCCTTTGAAGTATTAAAAATAATTAATCATAAGTTTTTGAGTAATTCGTTAGAGGTTGCAAAATATTTACATATAAAACTTAACGAATTGAAAAAAAAATATTCAATTATAAAATGCATTAGGGGAATTGGTTTAATGGTTGGTATAGATCTTATGATAAATGGTAAAGATGTAGTAACTCGTTGCATAGACAGAGGATTAATTATAAACTGCACTAATGATACGGTGTTAAGATTATTACCACCACTTATAATTACAAAGTGCGATGTTGATTATGCTATAAAAATTTTGGAGGAATCGCTAAAATGTTAAATAATAAACTAAACAACACTACTAGTAGTAAGCCTTCCAAAGTTCATAAAAGTGGAGTACGTAAAGTTGTTGTAGCATATTCTGGTGGTCTTGATACCTCTATCATTCTTTCTTGGGTAAAAGAAAATTACAATTGTGAAGTTATAGCTTGTTGTATCGATGTAGGTCAAGGAAAAGAACTAAAAGGGTTAAATGAAAAAGCTAAGAAAACAGGAGCTTCAAAAGTATATATCATTGATGCTAAAAAAGAATTTGTTACAGATTATATTTATTCTGCCATAAAGGCAAATGCTTTATATGAATGTAAATATTTTTTAGGTACATCGCTTGCAAGACCACTAATTGCTGATAAAATTGCAAATATTGTAAAAAAAGAAAATGCTGATGCTGTTTGCCACGGAGCTACTGGTAAGGGTAATGATCAAGTTAGATTTGAACTTGCTTTTAAATCTATAATTCCTGACGTAAAGATTATAGCTCCTTGGAGAGAATGGAATATAAGATCAAGAAAAGATGCAGTTAATTATGCTAAATCAAGAAATATTTCAATACCTGTAACAAAAAATAATCCATATTCTTCAGATGCTAATTTGTGGCATATATCTTATGAAGGTGGTATTCTTGAGGATGTTAGCAGTGGGTATGAAGAATCAATGTTTAAAATGACTGTCTCTCCTGAAAAAGCCCCTGATAAAAGTACATTTATTACAATATCGTTTGAACATGGTATTCCAATTTCTATAAATGGTAAAAAGTTCATGCCTGTAGAATTGATTACAGAATTAAATCATATAGCAGGAATTAATGGTATAGGAAGAACTGATATTATTGAGAATAGACTCGTTGGTATTAAATCAAGAGGAGTGTACGAATCTCCTGCAGCTTCCGTTTTGTATGCTGCACATCAAGAATTAGAATCTATTATACTTGATCGTGATACGTTGCATTTTAAACAAATACTCTCTACAAAATATGCAGAAATTTTATATTATGGCTTATGGTTTTCATCATTAAGACAAGCTCTTGATGCTTTTATTAATGAGACTCAAAGATATGTAACTGGGAGTGTGAAATTAAAACTTTATAAAGGTAATATTATACCAATATCAAGAACATCAAAATACTCTTTGTATTTAAAAAAACTTGCTACTTTTGAAGAAGATAAAATTTATAACCATAAAGACGCTGAAGGATTTATTAACATTTGGGGATTACCTTTAAAAGTACAAGCTGCAATAATGAAAAGAAAAGCATAAATGAATATAGTTTCTGCTGCTATTTATCCTGGAAGTTTCGATCCTCCTACAAATGGGCATCTAGATATTATAACCAGAGCTCTATATTTGTTTCCAGAAATAGTAATTGCTGTTACAGATAATATAAATAAAAAACACGCATTTTCATTACATGAAAGAATCGATTTATTGCAAAAAATTACAAAAAAATTAAAGGGTGTAAAGGTTACATCTTTTTCAGGTTTGCTGGTAGATTATGCTGAACGAATCAATTCTTTTGTTTTAGTAAGAGGATTAAGGGCACTTTCTGATTTTGAGTATGAATTTCAGGTAGCGCTTGTGAATAGAAAATTAAATAAAAAAATTGAGACAATTTTTTTGATTACAGACCAACGCTACACTTTTCTTTCTTCAAGCATAGTGAAAGAAATTGCGATGCATAGAGGTGATATTAAAAAATTTGTGCCTCAATGTGTAGTAAAAAAATTGAAAGAAAAATATTATATTAGTAAAATAATAAAATAGAGACATATAAATTATGATTTTAAATAATTCTTACTTGACACCAGTGAATTATACAATTTTTATATGAAAGGATTGTTTTTGTTAAAAAATAAAAGAAACTTAAAGAAATGCTTTTTAAACAAGGTTGAATACGTGAACTCAGCATTAAGGAGAATCTTACCGAATGATAGTTCTCTGATTTCTAAGAGTATGCGTTATAGCGTTTTAGCAGGAGGAAAGAGATTACGTCCTATTTTAGTTATAATTGCGGCTGAATTATTTGGTGCAAAATCTGAAGACGTAATTTCAGCTGCGTGTGGAGTTGAGTATTTTCATACATATTCATTAATACATGATGATTTGCCTGCAATGGATAATGATGATTTTCGTAGAGGAGTACCTACAAACCATAAGAAATTTGGGGAAGCAGTTGCTATTTTATGTGGTGATGCATTGTTAACTGAATCTTTTAACCTTATAACAAAATCAAAAAGTAGTGAAAAAAATATCAATTTAGCTGTAAGAATTCTTGCAGAGTGTGGTGGACATCAGGGGATGATTGCTGGACAAGTAGAAGATACTATAATTGGTAAATGGAATAAAGAAGAAAAAAAATTGTTAAAAACAAAATTAAAATTTATAGAGATCAAAAAAACAGCATCTTTGATTGTTGCTAGTTTAAAAATAGGTGCAGTTTTAGCTGATGCAGATGCAAGAAGTTTAAAAGCCCTTGAAATTTATGGTAAAAATATGGGTATAGCTTTTCAGATAACAGATGATATTTTGGATTTATATGCAGATAAAAAATTATTAGGTAAAAAAGGAAGTGATACCGGTAATAATAAACTTACAGCTCTTTCATTATATGGGAGACATGAAGCAGAAATTAAAGTGGGTAAATATATTAATAAAGCAAAAAAAGCATTAAAAATTTTCGAAAATAAATCTGAAATATTCGTATATATGGCAGATTATATGATGTGTAGATTATACTAGTGATATAATTTTATGAGTATATTAAATGATATAAACAATCCTCAAGATTTAAAAAAAATAAAAAAAGAAAATCTCAGTAAGCTTGCAAAGGAAATAAGAAAAGAAATAGTTAATGTGGTTTCGTTTAATGGTGGACATTTAGCTTCAAATCTTGGTGTTGTTGATTTAACTATTGCAATTCATTACGTATTCAATACTCCTTATGATAAGATAGTTTGGGATGTAGGACATCAATCATATACGCATAAAATTCTTACTGAAAGAAAAAATAAATTTAAAACATTGCGAATCCACAATGGATTAAGTGGTTTTCCAAAAATGTCTGAATCAAAATATGATTCGTTTGGTACTGGACATTCATCAACTTCAATTTCAGTTGCATTAGGATTTGCTGCTGCTAGAGATTTAAAAAATGAAAATTATAATGTAGTAGCTGTTATAGGTGATGGATCTATGACATCTGGACTTGCATTTGAAGGGTTACAAAATGCTGGTCATTTAAAGAAGAAAATGCTTGTTATATTGAACGATAATGAAATGTTTATTTCACAGAAAGTTGGTGCTATTGCTGGATATTTTGCGAAATTATTGACAATAGGCATGGCTAGAAGTGTTGAAGAAAAAATAATGCGAAGCATAAGTAGATTTGGCAGTTTTGGCTCACCCTTTGGTAAGTTTATAAAGAGAGTTAAAGTCATGCTTTTCCCAGGTATGCTTTTTGAAGAAATGGGGTTCACGTATATAGGACCAATTCAAGGGCATGACATAAATAATCTTGTCATTTTACTTGAAAATATAAAAAATATGAAAGGACCAGTATTATTACATATTATTACAAAAAAAGGTAAAGGTTATGAACATGCAGAGAAAGATCCTATAAAATTTCATAGTATTGGGAAATTTGATGTTATAACTGGTAAATTAGTACAAAATACACAAAATAAAGAACTCACTTATACAAAAGTTTTTTCTGACACATTAATAAAATTAGCTCAAAATGATAAAAGAATAGTTGCAATTACGGCTGCTATGCCCGAAGGTACTGGACTTAATAAATTTGCCAAATGTTTTAAAAACAGGTATTTTGATGTTGGCATTGCTGAAGAACATGCAGTAACATTTGCTGCAGCGTTTGCTGCTGATGGTATGCGTCCTATATGTGCTATATATTCGACTTTTATGCAAAGGGCTATAGATAATATTATACATGATGTTGCCCTACAAAATCTTCCAGTAATTTTTGCTTTAGATAGGAGCGGTTTAGTTGGTGAAGATGGTGGAACACATCATGGAGTGTTTGATTTATCTTATTTAAAATATATTCCAAATCTTGTTATCATGGTTCCATCTAATGAAAATGAGCTACAACATATGATTAAGACTGCTTTAAATTTAAACAAACCATGTGTTATACGATATCCAAAAGGTGTAGGTACAGGAGTTACTATGGATAAAATGCCATTTACATTGCAATTTGGAAAATCTATAGTTTTAAGAAACGGAGATGATATTTGTTTGCTTGCGATTGGCAATCACGTTGAAACATGTTTGCAAGCTGCTTATTTACTTGAAGATAAAAACATAAGAGCTTCAGTTGTAAATATGAGATTTTTAAAACCTCTTGATATTTACACTATAATGAAAATATTTACAAAAACAAAAAAATTTATTACAGTTGAGGAGAATGTTTTAATCGGGGGATTTGGCGAAAGTATAAAGTCTCTTTTGCGTAATGAGGCTATTATTGAATGTATTGGCCTTCCTGACAAATTTATAGAACACGGAGATATTGACTTATTAAGAAAAAAATATGGACTTACTTCTGAAAATATTGTAGCTAAAGCATTAGCAATGTTTTAAATTATAATTGTTTGCTTCTTGTATGTTGTTTCTTATAATCATAAATTAATACAATTGTAATTGTTATTCTTGTTTTAATTTAAATAAGAGTAATATTTCTTACAGAAAAAAATAAAAAATTATGTGTGATGAAAATATAACTAAAAAGATAAAAAATAAAAAACGATTAGATATTATACTTTTTGAAAAAGGGTTTGCAGAAAGTCGCACAAAAGCCCAGGCATTTATTATGGCTGGCAATGTTTTCGTGGATAATGAAATTCAGTATAAACCAAGCGCTCTATTTAGTGATGGAAAAACTATTATAGTTAAAAATATGAACCCTTATGTTTCTCGTGGTGGCTTAAAATTAAATTCAGCTCTAAATATTCTTAATATTGATTTAAAAGGATGTGTTTGTTTAGATATAGGAGCATCAACAGGTGGATTTACTGATTGTATGCTACAAAAAGGTGCAGTAAAAATTTACGCTGTAGATGTTGGAAGTGGTCTATTGCATTATAAATTGAAGCATGATAATCGTGTTGTAAATATTGAAAATATGAATTTTAGACATTTTGATACTTCTTTGCTAAAAGATAATATAAATTTTGTGACTATAGATGTTTCTTTTATATCTCTTAATAAAATTTTACCAGTAGTACATGAAGTTATTCGAGTAAATTCTTTGGTTTTTGCTATGATAAAACCTCAATTTGAGCTTGAACCATTTGAAGTTAGAAAAGGAATTGTTAGAGATGAGAAATTAAGACAAAAAGCTATAATTAAGATTAAACAAGTTGCTTTAAATTTAAAGTTTAAGATTATTTCAGAAATTGATTCAACACTTAAAGGTACAAAAGGAAATTTAGAACATTTTTTACTATTACAAAAAATATAGTTAATAATTAAGATTTTATATAAAGTTAAAAATTATTTATTTTATAATACAATCAGAGGTTAAAATGCTGAATTATGATCATTATATAATTGAAAAAAAGTGGCAGAATAGATGGGAAGAAAGTAAAGTTTTTGAATGTGATGAAAATTCTGAAAAGAAAAAATATTATTGTCTTTCCATGTTTGCTTATCCTTCAGGAAATTTACATATGGGGCATATAAGGAATTATAGTATCGGAGATATCTTTGCACGTTTTTATAGAATGAAAGGTAGAAATGTTTTACATCCTATAGGTTGGGATGCTTTTGGGCTTCCTGCTGAGAATGCAGCAATAAAAAATAATATTCATCCAGCAAAATGGACAAGGCAAAATATTTATCACATGAGAAAACAATTTAAATCTTTAGGTATTTCTTATGATTGGAGTAAAGAATTTGCTACTTGTGACCCTGAATATTATAAGTGGAATCAATGGTTTTTTATAAAAATGTGGGAAAAAGGTCTAATTTTTAGAAAAAATGCGCTTGTTAATTGGTGTTCGTCATGTGCTACTGTTCTCGCAAATGAGCAAGTTTTAAATGGTATGTGTTGGAGGTGTGATGGGCGTATAGAGAATATAAATTTAAAACAATGGTTTATAAAAATTACAAATTATGCTGATGAACTTTTTGAGGGACATAAATATCTAGTTGAATGGCCAAAACAAGTTTTGTTAATGCAAAAAAAATGGATTGGGAAGTCTTCAGGTATGGAAATAGATTTTTTGTTAAATAAACTAATTAATATAAAATTAAAAATATTTACAACAAGATCAGAAACTATCTTTGGTGTAACTTTTATAGTTATAGCTCCAGAACATGAAATCATTAATAAAATAAACTATAGAATTGGAAATTATAGTAAAGTTCTCGAATATGTACATATGAGTAAGAAAAAATCGATTATAGAGAGGACTTCAATAGGCAGACAAAAGTCTGGTATAGAACTCAAAAACATTAAAGCTGTGAATCCCGTAACAGGAAAAGAACTTCCAATTTTTGTATCTGACTATGTTTTACCTACATATGGTACAGGAGCAATTATGGCTGTACCTGCTCATGATAAAAGAGACTTTGAATTTGCAAAAAAATATAACATACCTATTGTAGAAGTTATAGATAGAGGTACTTGTTCAACAATGAGTAAATATGTTGTTGCTTATGAAGGTGAAGGTATTCTCATAAATTCAGCACAATTTGACGGCTTAAAATCTACAAAGGCATTAAATATAATTTCAGAATGGATTGAAGAAAAAGGTTTTGGTAAAAAAACAATAAATTTCAAGATTAGAGATTGGCTTATATCAAGACAACGATATTGGGGAACTCCAATACCTATGATTTATTGTAAAATTTGTGGTATTGTTCCTGTACCGAACAAGGATTTACCAGTAATACTTCCTGAGAATATTGAATTTACATGTAGTGGAGACTCTCCTCTGAAATTAAATAAAAATTTTTTAGACGTAAAATGTCCACAGTGTGGTATAAACGCAAAAAGGGAAACAGATACTATGGATACTTTTGTGGATTCTTCATGGTATTATTTACGACATTGTGGTGTCTCACATAATCATGATAGTAAGCATGTAACAGCTTTTGATCCAATAAAAGTAGATTATTGGATGCCTGTAGATCAATATATTGGTGGCATAGAGCATGCATGTATGCATTTAATATACTCAAGGTTTTGGTATAAAATTGTAAGAGATTTAGGACTTACAAAGCAACTTAATGGAGAGCCTTTTACGAATCTCTTAACACAAGGTATGGTTACACTTAATGGTGTTGTTATGTCTAAATCAAAAGGAAATATTATAAGTCCTGATAAAATAGTTGAAAAATATGGTGCAGACACCGTAAGACTTTTTATTTTCTTTGTAGCCCCACCACAAAAACAACTTGATTGGTCATCAGAAGGAATTGAAGGATGTTGGAGATTTATAAATAGAATTTGGCGTCTTTTTTATATAATAAATAAAAAGTCTGAATTTAAAGCATCTGAAAATGATAAGCTATATATTTTAAAGACAATGCATTATACAATAAAAAAGGTCACTATAGATATCGAAAAAAAATCTCAATTTAATACAGCAATTTCTTCTATTATGGAACTTGTAAATGCTTTATATAATTATAAATATTACTTAAATGATGATGGAGTTTCTATAGAGGTATATAAAACAATAATATTATTAATGACGCCGTTTACACCTCATGTTTGTGAGGAAATATGGGAAATGTTAGCTGTTGATAAAGGTTATGTATCTATGCATGCTTGGCCTGATTATGATGAGAGCATGATAAAAAATTCTAGTACTGAACTTCCAGTGCAAATAAATGGTAGAGTAAAAGGTAAAATAATAGTACCTGTAGAAGTCACCAAAGATGAGATTATAAAAATAATAAATTCAAATGAAAAAATAATACCATATTTGAAGGATAAGTGCATAGTCAAATTTATATACATTAAAAATAAAATTGTTACCATGGTTGTTAAGTGATACTAATTCTTTTCTATTTAATGTTTCAAGAAAATAGTTTAATCTTGTTTTCTACACAATTAATAACAAAAAATGAACTGATAGAACTCATTAATTATATACTAAAAAAGTTTAGTTATATGGAGGTATATTCTTATGAAGTTTAATTTATTTTTATTTATGTCATTAATTTTATTTTCATGCACTGCATATAGCAGTCATAACATTCAAAAAGATAACTTGAAACATGTTATTAATAAAAAAATTTATGTAGATAGATATTTTATTAACAGTACTAACAAATTTGGATTTGAAACTAAATTTGCAAATGCTGTTATAGATGAATTACTAAACGATGGATGTTTTTCTATTGTAAATACTAAAGAAGATGCAGATGTCATTTTAAATGTTATAGTAAAGAAATACATTCTAGAACCACTTACATATGATATAAATGACTTAGTTAAACAATATAAACTTTACATTGTAGCAAGTATAACACTTATCAATAGGTATGATAATGCGATTATATTATCTAACCCGCGTATAGAGGGAGTACAAATTTTTGAACACTCTATAGCAGGGTATAATTCGATTGGAGATGAAATGAGCGAAGAAGAAGCAAGAGAATTTATATTGGAAAAAATGTCAAAAATTATAGTTAAAAAGATAATTAAAAGAGTTAAATTTACATCACAAGATATAAAAAAAATACATTACGTAACGTAAGTAGTAATTTGTTTTATCATTAATATTTCTATAAAATCTTATAAATTAGAATAACGTTTCTGTACGGAGAATTAAGAAGTATGTTAAATGTCCGGGATTTCGATAATTTAATATCATCTGGTAAAACATCTAAAACTCCAGTTTATTTATTTGCTGGAGAAGAACTTTATCTTTTAGAGAAATGTCTATATAAAATTGAGAAATCACTTTTTGTAAACAATTTAAACAGAGAGGTTTTTTATTCACTAGAATCTTCTATTGAAGATATTTTATCTGCTCTTTACACACCTTCCTTCTCTTTTTTTGGAGAAAAAAGATTAATTATAGTTAAAAATATTAATAAAATAAAATCATCTGATGCTGAAAAGCTTATAAACTATTTGTCAAATACAGTAGGAACATCGTGTCTTGTTCTTTTATATTTTGATGATTATAAAAAGGAAATAATTGAAAAAAGAAGAAAACTTATAGCTAAATGTATTGCTTCAAAAAATTGTACATCAGTAAATTGTAGGAAGCGTTACCATGGTGAAGTGACTGAATTTATAAAAAATAAGTTTTTAGAAAATAATAGAACAGCTTCAGATGATGTAGTTGCTAGAATTATTGAACAAAACGGCGTCGACTTGTTAAATATTTCAAATGAAATAGAGAAACTTCTATTATTTGTTGGTGAAGAAAAAAATATTACAGTTGAAGATTTAATAAAAATTTGTGGATATACAAAAAAAATAAATATGTATACATTATCATTTTTTATTGAATCTAAAAATTTCAATAAGGCTATGTTTGTTTTAGAAAAATTACTAACTGCAGGTGAAGACCCTATTATAATCCTATCTGTTATTGCTTCAACTATAAGAAGAATGCTTGACGCAAAAAGTTTAATAGAAGAACAGTTTATGTCTACAGTTGATGTTGCTACAAAGCTTAAAATACATAACTTTCGTGCAAAAGAATTTTTTGAAAATTTAAAAAGTCATAATGTACATATACTAAAAATGAGTTTACAAAAAATATTAGAGGCAGATATTAGTATTAAGACAGGTAATGGAAATGTACGATCAGCACTTGAAAGAATCATATTATATCTCTATATGTCCAGAGATATTAAACAATAGTTTTTTTAAGTTGGTTTATTATTGTGTATTTAGTCGTAGCCTGTAAAGATATACTCAGTAATAAAAATAAAAATTGTACCTACAAATAACATAAAAGGCGCGAATCTGTTTTTACATTTATGTGTTTCTGGAATTAAATCTGAAGCTGATAGAAAAATAAATGATCCTGAAGTTATTGCAAGTAAATTGCCTTGGACAAAATTAGATATATTTTTAAGTAAAAATATTCCCAAAATTGTACCTACAACAGTAAGTCCTGCTGCAAAAAATGAAAAACCAAAAATTTTATTTCTAGAAATTCCCTTGTGCATCAAAACTCCAGAAATTGTTATTCCATCAGGAAGTTTATGCAATAAAATTGCAAGTGTTGTCAAAATACCTATATTTGCTTTAAAACTTGCAGCAATTATTAATCCATCGATTACAGAATGCAAAGATAGCCCTATAATTGATGTCACACCATTATGTTCAGAGCATTCAGTATCATGACATGGATGAAATAACAGAATAAACTGTAAAAAAAACATAATTAAGAAACCAAAAAGTACATATGTTATAGTTTGAGGATTGTTTTTTGTGAGTTCTAATCCTTTTGGCATTAAATGTGTGAATGCAAGTGTGAGCATCACACCAGAAGCAAAATTTATTATAAGAAAAGAATTTTTTTCAGACCATTCATAAAATACTAATACCATAATAGCACCAAGCATAGAAGCGCTTGCAGCTATGAACGAATAAATAATTACCACTTTTTTCTCCCATATTTTTTTACTGTGATAAAAAAAATATTAGCAAGCACTTTTATAATGCGAAAAAAAATAGATGTGTAAGCAAACTATCCAAAATGGGATCTACATTTTAGAGCAAAAAAAATGACACCGATTCCATAAAAACATACCCTACAAAAATCAGTATCTAAACTATATAAAATTATAATGTATATTTCTTGATTTTTATTATGAAAAACTCACTGTGCTATAATTTTATCTATTATTTCGTCCCAACTCATACAACTATTTTCCTTAGTAAATTTTATAATATTATTCATCATTTTTACAGCTTCACACGGGTAATTTCCAACAGCTGTTTCTGCAGAAAGCATGACATAAGACGTACCATCTAAAATGGCATTTGCAACATCGCTTACTTCAGCTCTTGTAGGCATAGAGTTTATTATCATACTCTCAAGCATCTGGGTTGCAGTTATTGCAAATTTACCATAAGCCTTGCATTGAGTTATAATATGCTTTTGAATTATAGGAATTGTCCATAAAGGGATTGAAATTCCTAAGTCACCCCTGGCAACCATTATGCCATTAGAACATTCAATAATATCTGTAAGATTTTCAATTCCTGATATGTCCTCAATTTTTGCAATAAGTTTACAGGTTTTATTATTTTTTTTCTCCAAAATATCTATTAAAGGCTTCATATCATCAGTGTTTCTAACAAAAGAATTCGCAATAAAATCTACACCATATTCTAATGCAAACAACATATGTTCCCTATCTTTTTCTTCTAATGGTTGAAATGTTAGTTTAGCTTTCGGAATATTTACACCCTTATTTGTTTTTAAAATATAATTATTTTGAACCTCAGTGATAACTTCTTCTTCCTTTGAACATAAAACTTTAAGTGTAAGATTTCCGTCATCTATGAACACATTAAGTCCAGGTTTAATATCTGTAAGCGTATTAGCATAATCTATAGAAATTATTTTATCATCTCCTAATATTTTTTTATTTGTAAGCACTAGCTTTTGTGATTTCTTAAGTTCAACTTTACCATTTTTTATATTCCCTACTCTTATTCTATGTCCTTCAAGATCCGCAAGAATTTTTACAGCACTCCCATACTCCTTATTTAGTGTTTTTACTAATTCAAAATCTTTTTCATAAGTTTCATAAGAACCATGTGAAAAATTAAACCTTATAACTGTCATTCCAGCATCAGACATTTTTTTTAAAACATTAATAGAACGCATGGATGGCCCCATGGTGCAAATAATACCTGTAGACACTTTTATTATTGCTCCTTTTGTAGCTGTAAAATTCATTGTATTGTCTTATTTATTAATTCTACATGACTGTCGTTGTAAAAGTCAAGTTTTTAATAATGTTTATGCATCTGCACTAGAAATTTGTCATCATGAATGATATATAAATAACATATCAATGTTTATGAAAATTAATTTGACAATAATGTTATTTTATGCTATTTCAGCTTTGAGGATTGGATAGTTCATTATATCAGAAACGTTAAAATAAGTCACAAAAACAAATTGGGCCCGTAGCTCAGCTGGAAGAGCACCTCACTTTTAATGAGGTTGTCGTGCGTTCGAGCCGCACCGGGCTCATATCTAGCTCCCATCGTCTAGGGGTTTAGGACACAGGATTTTCAATCCTGCAACACGAGTTCAAATCTCGTTGGGAGCATACTGTTGCACAAAATTAATTTTATTTATACTTAAATGTTTTTACATAAAGGGGTGTTGATGTCTACATTAGTTGTTTTAGGGACACAGTGGGGTGATGAAGGTAAGGGAAAAGTTGTGCACTATCTTGCCAAGCAAGCAGATTATGTTGTTCGTTATCAAGGTGGTAACAATGCAGGACATACTTTAATTCACAAAAATAAACCTTTTGTATTACACTTAATACCTTCAGGAATACTATTCCCTGAAAAATGTTGTTTGATTACAAATGGAGTTGTTATTGATCCAAAAGCATTAAAGGAAGAAGTTACTATTTTAAAGAAGAAAAAAATTCAAATTAAAAGAAGATTTTTTATTAGCGAACAAGCCCATGTTATACTTCCTTATCATAAATTGATTGATGAGATTTTAGAGGAAGGAAATATTAAAATAGGAACTACAAAGAAAGGAATAGGTCCAACATATTCAGATAAAGTAAAAAGAATAGGTATAAGAATTGTTGATTACTTAGAAAAAGATATTTTTGAGGATTTACTTGATAAAAATTTTACTGAGAAAGCTCCTATCTTAAAACAAAATGGGATAAACATTGTAAAATTAAAAAATGAAATTTTGAAAGATCATGATGAACTTTTAAAATTTATTAAACCTTTTGTTGCAGATACAAGTCTTATGCTTGATATAGCAATATCTAAGAATAAAAAAATACTTTTTGAGAGTGCGCAGGGTACATTGCTTGACTTAGATTTTGGAACCTACCCTTTCGTAACTTCTTCTAATCCTATAGCTGGTGGTGTTTGCTCAGGTGTAGGCATTGGCCCAACGAAAATAAATGATGTCTTAGGAGTTATGAAAGCTTATACTACAAGAGTTGGCGAAGGACCTTTTACTACTGAAATTTTTGATGATATAGGAAATTTTCTGAGAGAAAAAGGTGGAGAGTATGGGGCAACAACTGGTAGACCTCGTCGTTGCGGTTGGTTTGATGCGGTCATTGTACGTCATAGTATAAGAGTAAGTGGTATAAATCACTTGATTCTCACTAAACTTGATTGTATGCAAGGGCTAAAAAAAATAAAAGTATGTGTTGCATATAAATACAAAAATAAAATATATAACAACTTTCCAGCTTCGAGAACAATTCAAAAATATGCTCAACCAGTTTATAAAGAAATTTCAGGATTTGATGGTGAAATTAAAGGTATTACAAAATTTGATAAATTACCTGTAAACGCACAAAAGTATGTTAAATATTTAGAACAACTTATAGGTGCCCCTATAGATCTAATTTCTCTTGGAAGAAAGAGAGAAGAAACAATAGAGGTTAGAAGAAATGTTAAATGGTTTTAGCAAGATGATACATTGGAATCTTGGTACTATAAAATGAAAGTAGGACTTGTAAGATTTACTCAAGATCCAGAAATGGTTTGTGCTTTAGCCGCGAGATTATGTTATAGTAGTTCTAGTATTAACGATATTTTAGATAAACTTACACCAAATAAAGTGAAAAAGCTTTTACTTAAAGTGATTTCGTCAGGGCATCATTCTGTTTTAGAACATGCTTCGTTCACTTTCGTAATTGAGAATGTATCACGTGCTTTACTCGCACAACTTACAAGACATCGAATAGCCTCGTTTTCTGTACAGAGTCAAAGATATATAAAATTTAAGAGAAATAGTGTTAAGTTTATAATTCCTGAAACTATAAAAAAAAATAAACTTTTATTAGCAAAATATAACAATTTTTTAAAAAATATCAAGGTGTTATACAGTGAATTTTTAGATGCAAATATTCCATCTGAAGATGCTAGATATATATTACCTATAGCTTCTGCAACAAAAATTGTACTTACTATGAACGTTAGAGAATTAAGACATTTTTTCTCATTAAGGTGTTGTAATAAAGCACAGTGGGAAATAAGAGATATGGCATGTCGTATGTTGAGTTTTACAAAAAAAAAATCTTCACTTTTATTTGCTGATGCGGGGCCATCATGTATAAGAGGAGAGTGTCGCGAAGTTTCACCTTGTGATAAGCCATGGACTGTAGTCGATTTTAGTAATAGTAATGATGATGTGTAATATCTTTTTTATAATTTTAAACTTAGTTTACAGATTTTAGAATTTCGCATTGAGGCATTTATAATGCACGATATTTTTAGTTTTTTAATAGTTTTATCAAGTATTCTTTTTTTTGCGATGTTGTTTGGAGAATTTGCTTTAAAATTAGGACAAAGCGTTGTAATGGGTGAACTTATTGTTGGTATCATCATGGGACCTAGTGTTTTAGCAATTATTAATGAAACACAAACATTATCGAACATATCTGAACTTGGTGCTATGATTCTTCTTTTCGAAGTTGGGCTTTCCACTAATATAAAAAAATTTTTAAAATCAAGTGGGTGGGCATCAGCTGTAGCAATCATAGGAGTAGTACTTCCTTATTTTTTTGGATATTTTGGATTTTTGCTTTTTGGATTTACAAATTCACAGGCAATTTTTGCTGCTTCTGCACTTACAGCAACATCGGTTGGCATTACAGCAAAAGTGTTTATGGATTTGCAATATATTGAAACCGAAGAGGCTGAAATAGTACTTGGTGCAGCTATTATTGATGATATTATAGGACTTACCATCCTTGCAATAGTGTCTAGACTTATTACAAATGGTACTATCGATTTTAAAACTATTGCATCTATAAGTGGCTATGCAATACTTTTTTTAATCTCATCTATTGTTATCGGTATACTTGTTGCTCCAACTTTTTTTAAATTTATATCAAAAATGAAACGATCTTATGTAACATTAATTGTTGGAATCGTTTTTTGTTTTATAGTATCATCATTTTCGATTAAAGCTAAACTTGCTCCAATAGTGGGAGCATTTATTGCAGGACTTATACTTTCTGTAACCAAACAGAAGGAAAAAATAAATAAAGAAATAAAACCAATTTCCGCATTTTTTGTACCTATATTTTTTGTTATGATGGGAATAAACATTGACGTAAGCATATTTAATCCTTTTGTTGTTTCAAATATGAAAATTTGGGGATTAGTAGCAACAATTTTTATTGTCGCCCTTGTGGGTAAGATATTATCTGGATTTATAGTTTTCAAAAAAGGTATAGATAAATTTTTAATAGGTATTTCAATGGTTCCTCGTGGTGAAGTTGGGTTAATATTTGCTGGTATTGGATTGCAAACTAATGTTTTTAAAACTCAAGATTATAGTGCATTAATCGCAGTTATAATGCTTACAACTTTTATAACTCCTATGATGTTGAAATACCTCATATTAAAGAAAAAAAATAAAAGATGATTCAAAACATTTATACAATGAAATAGTTAAGAAACATAGTAATTAACGTTACATCTTTTTACTGATTTTATTTTGAAAATAAAGAGGTACAGTGAAGATAAATGAAATCTAATATCACTAAATTTGAAATGATTTATAGGATTTTAGAAGATAACAGTTTTGACAGGTCAAAACTAGTACCCATTCTTCAAGTAGTACAAAAAGAATATGGATATCTTCCTGAAGAGATTTTAGATTTTATAGCTTCTTCTCTGGATATTTCATATTCAAAAATTTATGGAGTTGCCACTTTTTTTACATATTTTACATTACAGCCGAAAGGTAAACATATTATAAAAATATGCACTGGAACAGCTTGCCATGTGAAAAAATCCACAGATATTGTAAATATAATAAAAAATAAACTTGAAATTAAAAATGAAGAATTTTCTAGCAAAGATAATTTATTCACGATAGAAACAGTTGCTTGTCTTGGGACATGTGGACTTGCTCCTGTTCTTATTATTGATGACAATATTCAAGGGAAAATGACTTCTGATAAAGCTGTTAATCTTGTTGATGCCATATTAAAACAAGAGAGGTCAAAGTAATGCCAGATTTAGATGCAATAACACAGTCTGTTAAAAATGTGATTAAGAATGTAACAAAAAGAGTTATAGTATGTTCTGGAGCTGGATGTGTAGCTAATGGTGCTATTGATATTTTTGAAAAATTTATTGACTTATCAAAAGAATTTAAAATAAGTATGCGTGTGGAATTAGATGATACTGATATGTGTAAAAATATTTTTTTATCTAAAAGTGGGTGTCAAGGTTTTTGTCAAAATGGACCATTAGTTACTATTTTACCAAACGAAATACTTTACACAAAAGTTACATCTGATGATGTAAGAGAAATTTTACAAAAAAGCATTAAAAATGATGAGTTTATAAAAAGGCTTTGTTATAGCAGCTATAATGGTGTTACATACAAAAGACGAAATGAGATTCCATTTTACAAAAAGCAGTGTAGAATGATTCTTAAACATTGCGGTATCATAGATCCAGAAAATATAAAAGAATATATTGCAAATGATGGATATAGAGCTGCTCAAAAAGCATGTGTAAAGATGACTGACAAAAAAATATGCAGTACGATTTTATCGTCAGGATTAAGAGGACGTGGTGGTAGTGGATTTTTAACAGGTAAAAAATGGGATTTAGTGAGAAATCAGATTAATTCTAAAAAATATGTTATTTGTAATGGAGATGAAGGTGATCCTGGTGCATTTATGGATAGAAGTATTATGGAAGGAAATCCTCATAGTGTTATAGATGGATTGATAGTTGCATCTAGAGCAACTGGTGCAAATGAAGGTTATATATATATAAGGACAGAATATACCCTTGCTGTAGAGAGGATGAAAAAGGCTGTAAATGACGCGATAAATATTGGTATTTTAGGAAATAATATTTTTGGAACAAATCATAATTTTATGATTCAAATTATGGAAGGAGCTGGGGCTTTTGTGTGTGGGGAAGAAACTGCACTAATATCATCCATAGAAGGTAAAAGAGGAATGCCTTCTCCAAAACCTCCTTTCCCTTCACAAAGTGGTTTATGGTGTAAACCTACGGTTATAAATAATGTTGAAACTCTTGCAACAATCCCCTTCATAATAAATCATGGATCAAATGCGTTCAGAAGCATAGGGATAAAGTCTTCTCCTGGAACAAAAACATTTGCATTAACCGGACATGTGTTGAATACTGGACTTGTAGAGGTTCCTTTGGGATCAACTTTAAAACATATAATTTTTGATATTTCTGGTGGTGTTACAGATGAAAAAGGTAATGTCAATGAAAATAATTTTAAAGCTGTTCAAATAGGAGGACCTTCTGGTGCTTGTTTAACTAGAACACATTTAAGTTTATCATTGGACTTTGATTCTTTGAAAAAAATTGGTGCTATGATTGGCTCAGGTGGACTTGTAGTGATGAACAAAAATAATTGTATGGTAAATATTGCGAGATTTTTTATGCAATTTGCACAAAATGAGTCTTGCGGTAAATGTGTTTTGTGTCGTGAGGGAACAAAACAAATGCTTTTAATGCTTAATGATATTACAAGTGGTGAAGCTAATGAAGCAACTATACATCTTCTAGAGAAGCTTGCTATAGCTGTTTCAGTAGGTTCTTTATGTGGACTTGGGAAAACAGCTTCTAATCCTGTTTTATCAACACTAAAATATTTTAAAGATGAATATTATGCTCATGTTAAAGAAAAAAAATGTCCTGCTGGTGAATGTGTAAATCTTATGAATTATAAAATAATAGATAAATGCGTTGGTTGTTCTATTTGTACAATAAAATGTTATGCAAAAGCAATAAATGGAATACGTGGAAAAAAACATACCATAGACATTTTGAAATGTGTAAAATGCGGTGTCTGCATGGATTCATGTAAATTTAATGCAATTATAAAAGGTTAAGAGCAAACGAAAATAATGAAATATCTAACCGTAAATGGAATAAAAATTTTATTTAGTAATGAAAAAAATATTTTAGAGATAATGAAAAAAAAATGTATAGATATTCCAACTCTTTGTTATCATAAAGAACTTAGCGTATATGGAGCATGTAGACTTTGTATAGTAGAAGTTGAGGGTAGAGGTATTCTACCTGCATGTTCTACATTACCTGAAAATGCAATGCAAATCAGAACAAATACCGAACGTATAAAGGAAATAAGAAAAATCATAATAGAACTTATGCTTGCTAATCACGATAGAGAGTGCCCCACGTGTGCAAAAAGTGAAACATGTTCTCTTCAAATTTTATCTAGAAGGTTTGGTATCGATGAAATAAGATTTAGGAATGTAACAAATAAAAAATCTAAAGACTCATCTACATACTCATTAATAGTAGATCCAAGTAAATGTGTTCTTTGCGGATCTTGTGTAAGATTTTGTGACGAAATTCAGGGTATAGGTGTATTGGATTTTATGAATCGAGGAGCACAATCCAAGATTTGCCCTGGTGGTAATAATATGAATCTACTGTCATCTGGATGCGTTTATTGTGGACAATGTATTAGAGTATGCCCTACAGGTGCAATCGTGCCTAAATCCGAAGTAAATTACGTATGGAAAGCTCTGAGTAATCCTAATAAAAAAGTAATAGTTGCCATAGCTCCAGCAGTACGTACAGCAATTGGTGAAGTGTTTGGGTTAAGTGATAAAAACGGTACAAAAATAGCTGGTAAAATCGTTTCTGCTTTACGTTATATAGGTTTTACAAAAATTTTTGATATTTCGTTTTTTGCGGATATGACTATAGTTGAAGAAGCAAATGAATTTATGGATCGTTTGGAAAAAATGAAAAATATTCCTATGTTCACATCATGTTGTCCTGCGTGGGTAATATTTGTAGAAAAATATTATCCTGATTTCATTCCTAATATTTCAAGCTGTCGTTCTCCTCAGGGCATGTACGGATCTGTTGTAAAGAAAATTATGCCTAAAATACTTGGAGTTTCAAAAGAAAATTTAGTTGTAGTTTCAATAGTGCCGTGCACTGCAAAAAAATTTGAAGCAAGAAGGCATGAACTCTCAAAAGAAGGTATTGCAGATATTGATTATGTTTTAACGGTGCATGAGCTTGTGAGAATGATTGAAGAATCTGGGTTAGATTTCAGAAAAATTGATATATCATCATTTGATATGCCTTGTGGTTTTAAAACAGGCGCTGGAATAATATTTGGTACTTCAGGAGGTGTTACAGAAGCCGTATTAAGAAATATTATGAATAATAATGGTAAATGTGATAAAGATGTTATAGATGCTAATAAGTTTACACGATTCGATTTTGTTCGCGGTGATGAAGGTTTAAGAAAAGTAAAAGTGAACTTAAATGGAAAAGATCTTAATATTGCTATTGTTCATGGATTAAAAAATGCAAGTAAAATATTAGAAAGCATTAAATCGAATGATAATGAGAAGGATAAATATAGTTTTGTTGAGGTTATGGCATGTCCTGGAGGATGTGTAGGTGGTGCAGGACAGCCGATTTATAAAAACTTAAATGTGAGAAATGCAAGAACAAAAATGTTATATGAAAATGACAGGATTATAAAGTTTCATAATCCTCAAGATAATTTATATGTTAGTAAAATATATAAAGATCATTTTGGTAATCCAGGAAGTAAGCAAGCTTGTGAGTATTTACATACTAGATATAAATATGCAAAGAAATTTAAAAAAGTATTTGAAATTTACAGGCCGTTAAATGATGATTATGTAAAAATCAATATTTGTTTTGGAAATAATTGTATTCAAAAAGGTGCAAAAGATATTTTGAAACATATAGTGAAATTTATAGAAAACAATAATTATGAGAATAATATTGGCATAAGTATTTCCATATGTCTTGAAAAATGTTCTAAGGGGCCAATTGTTACAGTTGCTGAAGAGGTAATTGAATTTTGTAATTTTGAATTAGCAGAAAAAACAATAATTAAAAAATTAAGAGATAAAATACGTGGGTAAAATAATGGGTATAGATTATGGCTTAAAGTATTTAGGAATTGCTATTACTGATACAATGCATATTATAGCATCTCCATTTGGTACTATTGAGGGTGGTTTATCATTAAAAAAAGATGCATTAAAAATTTTAGAAATTGCTGAAAGCAATAATGTTTCTACAATTGTTTTTGGAATGCCTATAAATATGAATGGTAGTAAAGGTAAGATGGCTGTAATTGTACATAACTTAGTCGATATGATTAAATCAATTTCTAATATTAAAATAGTAACAATTGATGAAAGACTTACAACTGTTCAAGCTGAAAAAATTCTTATCAGCAACAATACATCAAGAAATAAACGCAAAAACCTAAAAAATAAAATATCTGCAGCATTGATCTTACAAACATATTTGAATATGTTTAGTTGAAAATTATTGGTTTGTTAGTGTAATAAAAAATGAAAATTAAAAAAGTTACTGTTAAACAAACCAAATTTAGACTAATAGTGTTGATTATGGTTTTTTGTTTATTGTTTTATTATTCATATGTATTATTTTTTAATGCTGATGATAAAATTAAAGTGATTATAAAAAATGGTGATAATGCCATAAGCATCGCGTCTTACTTAGAGAAAAATAATTTTATATTTTCAAAAGAGTTGTTTTTAGGGTTAGTTAAAATTGCAAATTTACAAAAAAAATTTAAAGCTGGTATTTATAATTTTTCTAAAAAAGATAGTATATTTAAAATATTAAGAAAGCTAACTACAGGACCTGATGATATTTTACGTCTTACTATACCAGAAGGGAATACAGTAAAACAAACAGCAGAAATAATTTCAAGAGTTATAGATATTAATAAAGAAAGATTTATTAAAATGGCTGAAGACAAAAATATAGAAGGTTATTTAATGCCTGAAACATATTTTATAACATTTGGAATGAATGAAGAGCAATTAATTAAAATGATGTTAAGTGAATTTTATAAAAAAATTACACCACAGATGTATGAAAGAGCAAAAAAAATTAATATTAATTTTAAAGATATAATTATAATGGCTTCGATTATTGAAAAAGAAACTGTTAAAAATGATGAAAAACCAATAATAGCTTCTATTTTTTACAATAGACTTAATAGAAATATAAAACTGCAATCATGTGCTACAGTTTTATATGCTATGGGTATAAATAAACCAAAATTAACTTATAAAGATATAAAATTTAATTCGCAGTATAATACATATATTCATTTTGGACTCCCTCCAGGTCCTATATGTAGTCCTGGTATAGAATCAATAAAAGCAGCTTTGTATCCAAGCAATACAAAAAATATGTTTTTTGTTTCAGAAGGATATGGTAGACACTTGTTCGCAAAAAATTTTGAAGAACATAAAAAAAATATAAGTATTTTAAAAAATAAAGTAATAAAAGGAAATAAATTATGCTACAAAAAAAAATTTATCTAGATAATAGTGCCACTACTGCTGTTTATCCTGAAGTTATAGATGTAATGCAGAAATATTTTTCTAAGATATATGGTAATGCCTCAAGTCTTCATAATTTTGGAAAACAGGCAAAAATAGTACTTAATAATGCAAGGGATATCATAGCATCAAAGTTAAATGCAGATCCTGAAGAAATATTTTTCACTTCATGTGGAACTGAATCTGACAATATAGCAATATCAGGAATATTAAATGCTTATAAACAAAGAGGACATATAATAACAAGTAGTATTGAGCATCATGCTGTTTTTTATTTATGTAAACATCTTGAGAAAAATGGATATAGAGTAACATATCTTGGTGTGAATAAAGACGGTATTGTTTCAATTGAAGATTTTAAAAAATCAGTAAAAGATGATACTTTACTTGTGACGATAATGCATGCAAATAATGAGATTGGTGCAATCCAACCTATAGAAACTATAGCTAATGAATTAAGAAAAATTAATAAAACAAGAAAAAATAAAATATATTTTCATACAGATGCTGTGCAAACTATTGGTAAATTACAATTAGATGTAAAAAAACTTAATGTTGATTTACTCGCAATGTCAGCACATAAATTTAATGGACCTAAGGGCATAGGAGGACTTTATGTAAAAAAAGGAACGCATATATCTCCTATAACTTTTGGTGGACATCAGGAAAATGGACTCAGACCAGGTACTGAAAATATTCCAGCTATTATTGGTTTTGCAAAAGCATTTGAAATTTCAAATACTAAAATTGAAGAAAAAAATAGACATATTTTTAATTTGAAGGAAAAATTAAAGAAAGGCATTTTAGATACTATACCTAATATAATTATAAATGGAAGTGGAAATAAATCTGTTTCTAATATTTTAAATGTGAGTTTTAGCTGCGTAGAGGCTGAGGCATTACTTTTTATGCTTGATAGGCATGGGATAGCTGTTTCTACTGGATCAGCATGTGCATCTGGATCATCTGGTCCATCCCATGTTTTGTCTGCCTTACATGTTGATCCAATTATAGCGCGCGGAGCTATTCGTTTCTCTTTTGGGTGTTATAACACTGAGACAGAAGTAGATTACGTACTTACAATTCTTCCAGATGTGATAAAAAAATTACGTTTAATATCTCCTATTTAGAAAATAAAAAAATAATGATTATTAAAAATATAAATAAGTAAAAATGAATGACACTTGATGATTTTTTGAATTAGATATTTATGTTAGTTTAAAATTATTTTAGTTTTTTTACGATTATTTTTTCTGTAACTATCTTTTCTGTTTCTATATCAATACCAGTTAAAATATAATATAAGACTTTAGGCATAAAACTACTGTTATTAGCGAAAACATAAACTGTGTTAAGATATGATCTTCTACTATTTATTTCAGTTTCTAATTTTGGTATTTTATTTATAATTATTATTTTCATTATTCTATCAGGTACAGCTTTTAGAATTAATTCATAATATCCATTGTTGTTGTATCTTGTTTTAAATCCATATGCACTTTTCTCAAAAACAGTTATTTTTTTACGTTGACCTTGTTTTGCATGTAAGACCCAGTAAAAATCTATGAAATTTCTGTTATTTGTATCTATTTGTCCATCTGAATTTAGTATAATGTCATACATAACAATGTTAGTATTTTTATTTCTTTCAATTTTAAAAAGATTTTTATTATCACTAAAAGCGTATACTGATATAAATATCGAACTAATAAAAAATAACATGACAATTTTAATTTTTAAACTTTCCATTTGTATACTCTTTTTTTTGAATAACAACTACTAAATTGAAATGAATTGTATCTATAAAATTTTGTGATTTTTATTACATAGTATTTGCAGTAATTATTCCACCTCCTAAAACTATATTATTCTTATATAGTACTACACTTTGCCCAGGAGTGACAGCTAGCTGTGGTTCGTAAAATTCAATTTTTGCTTTCGATATACCATGTGGAATAATAATAGCTTTTGCTGCTTTATGTTGTTGTCTTATTTTTGCATTTGCTTCGAATGCATTTTTAGGTATTGGAATTGATCCCCAAAATATTTTTTCTGCTATAAAAAACGAAGAATATAAATCTTTCTTTTCACCTACAATTATGGTGTTTGTTTTAGCTAAAATATTTGTAACGTATAACGGTTGTCTTGTTCCTCCTTTAAGTCCGAGACCTTTGCGTTTCCCTATTGTATAATTCCAAATTCCATTGTGTTTCCCAAGGATATTTCCATTTTTATCTATAATGTCTCCATAAACCATTGGAAACTGTAAAATGTCATTATAGTCTCCGCAATAAAAATCTTGACTATCTGGTTTTTTAGCTACTGGTATTCCAATTTTATTTGCAATATCTCTCACTTGTTTTTTTGTGTAATCCCCAAGTGGGAAAAATGTTTTTGAAAGAATTCTTTGTGTAAGTCTGTATAAAAAGTAGGTTTGATCTTTTTTTGTATCAATAGCATTACATAGTTGATACATATTAAACGAATTATTAAATTTTATGTTTGCGTAGTGTCCAGTAGCAATTTTGTCAAAATATATTCCATTCTTTTTTACAATAGTAGGTAAAATCAGAAATTTAATATAAGTATTACAGCGTATACACGGGTTTGGTGTACGTCCTTCTTTGTATTCAATTTTAAAATTTTCTAGAACAATTTTTTTATACTCTTTACTACAGTCTTCTATATATAAATGAATTTTAAGAAAGTCAGCTACTTTTTGTGCGATCCTAATGTCTTCATCTTCAGGACCAAAACAAGCGTTTGTATTTTTTGTACATTTACAATTAGAAAATTTATCCCATATTGACATTATTACTCCAATTACTCTATGTCCTTGTTTTTTTAATAGGTATGCAGCAACTGCTGAATCAACTCCACCACTTAATTCTACAAGTATATCCATTTTATCACCTCTTTTTTATACACAAATACTAATAAAATATAAAAATTTTTATAATTGTTTTCAATTTTTAAAATTTATCAAAGTTATATGACAAAAAAATGTATTCTATGTATTGCAGATATTGTGCTTTTAAAAAAAATATCTTTATGATGGTAATAATTACATTTAATGTATATTTTGAAAAATACAGTCTTACTGCTCAATATGGATCAAGTAATATTTATAACTGCTTTTATACACAACTTTAGAAAATGTAGTACGTTTTCACCGAGTGTGAAAGATGTAAGAATTTTTGTGACGTATAGATTTAGTATCATCTATTAACTTTTCAACCACATATTCTAGCAAAAAAATAATGTACGTTTTTTTTGTTCATAATAGTACATTTTAAATTTATGATGAATTTAAATAACAAACTAAAGAAATCATTTAATTGCTTTAATTCATTGATATGATTTGCTATAATCACAAAAATGCATACACGTATTGTGTGGTTTTTTCTCTTTTTAGTACCGTTTTTTTTTACATCATGTTCTGTTTTTGATTATCCAGTACGCATGCTTGGATTTTCTGTTGTAAAGTTTGAAAATGAAAAATCTGGAAGATTTGTTAAAGTTCTTATGATGCAAAAAAAAGATTGTTTTTATAAAAGTATTAGTATAATAAGTGATTTTAAAGCTAAAATTACACATAAGAATTTTAATAAAGGCTATATAATAGCTTTTAATTTTTCTAAAAGTTTTGATTGTTGTTTAGATTCAACCGAAGTTGGTGTTTTTATAACTCAAATTGATAATTCTAGTGTTAAAATTGAAATTATTTCAAATAATAATTTACTGTCGCAGGTATTATCTACTAAATTTTTTGAAAAAATTGAATTTAAAAATTGAAAAATAAGGGGAAATATTATGGCAAAAATTGTGAAAATTATAGGAAGAGAAATTATTGATTCACGGGGTAATCCCACGATAGAGGTTGATGTAATGCTTGATAACGATGTGCTAGGAAGAGCAGCTGTTCCATCAGGAGCGTCTACTGGATCAAAAGAAGCTCTAGAACTTAGGGATTGTGATAGATCAAGATATTGTGGTAAAGGTGTACTAAAAGCAGTTTCAAATGTCAATAATATAATTGCTCCACGATTGTTAGGTCTTGAAATAACAAAACAACAAGAGATAGATGATATAATGATAAAGCTTGATGGTACCGATTTTAAAAATAACTTAGGAGCTAATGCAATTCTTGGAGTGTCGCTTGCCTGTACTAAAGCTGGTGCAAGCTCAAGCACATTGTCTGTATATGAATATATAAGAAAAATTTATGATATTCGAAGTGATAAATATGTTTTACCTGTACCTCTTATAAATGTTATTAATGGAGGTAAACATGCAGATAACAATATTGATTTGCAAGAGTTCATGATAATTCCTGTCAGTGCTTCTAGTTTTAGTGAGGCTTTAAGAATGGGGTGTGAAGTGTTTCATAATTTAAGAAAAATTTTAAACAAAAAAGGTTATACAACTGGTGTTGGTGACGAGGGAGGATTTGCATCGAATTTAGAATCTAATGAACATGCTCTTGAAATAATATGTGAAGCTGTTACTGCAAGTGGATATAAAGTTGGAAACGATATTGTATTTGCCTTAGATGTTGCTGCAAGTGAGTTATATAAATATGGTAAATATGTTTTTGAGGGTGAAACTGTTGATAAAATCAAAACCTCAGAAAGTATGATTGACTTTTACAAGAATTTTTTAAATAAGTATCCTGTGATATCTATAGAAGATGGATTAAGTGAATCTGACTGGGATGGTTGGAAAAAGTTAACGTCAGATTTAAAATCAAAACTTCAGCTTGTAGGTGATGATCTTTTTGTCACAAATGTTAAAATATTTCAAAAAGGTATTGATAACGGTGTTGCAAATTCAATTTTGATAAAAGTTAATCAAATAGGGTCACTTTCTGAAACCATTGCTGTCGTTCAAAATGCTTATAAAGCTGGTTATACAGCTATTATATCGCATCGTTCAGGTGAAACTGAAGATAATATTATTGCAGATTTAGCTGTAGCTCTTAATACGGGTCAAATTAAAACTGGATCTACATCAAGGACTGATAGAATGTGTAAATATAATCAATTATTAAGAATAGAGGAAAAATTAGGATCAAAAGCGAGTTACCCAGGAATATCTGCATTTTCAAGTATAGGGTAAAAAATTTAAATAATTTTGATATTTACTTTACTACGGGTGTTTTTTTTGAATGATTTTTTATGAAAAAATTTAGAATTCGCAGTTATGCATTTTTTACAGTAGTTCTGCTAATTTTAGTTTTTAATAAGGGTAGTAGAGCTCTTTTTAGGCATTTTTTTGATCAACGAGTATTGATAAGAAATATAAAAAGTGCAAGCTATCAAAATGAGTTATTAAAAAAAAGAATATACTGCCTTGAAAACGAACCATCTTATTTTGAGAGAATGATTCGTAGTGAGTTGAATGTTATAGCACAAGGTGAAATAGAATATAGATTTAACGTGACGACAAAAATCTAAATGTATTATTCGATATTTATGAAGATAGAGGGCTAATATTTAAGTCCTTCATATATTGGGAATTTTTTACATAGTTGTAACATTTTTGTTCTAGTCTCGGAAACTATTTTATTATCGTTAATATTTTTAAGAACTTTGATTATTGCTTCAGCTATTTTTATCATTTCAGGTTCCTTCATACCCCTTGTAGTTACAGCTGGTGACCCTATTCTAATACCAGAGGTTATTGTAGGTTTTTCGGAATCATATGGTATTTCGTTTTTGTTTAACGTTATTCCTGCGCTTTCTAAAATTGTTTGAGCATCTATACCCTTAATATTTAAAGATCTCAAATCAACCAAAAATACATGAGAATCAGTACCACCTGAAACTATTTTTAAGTTTCCTTTTTCCAAAGTTTCAGCAAGTTTTTTTGCATTTAATAAAACTTGTTTTTGATATTTCTTAAATTCTGGCTTTAAAGCTTCTCCAAAAGCGACTGCTTTTGCTGCTATAACATGCATAAGAGGGCCACCTTGTTCCCCGGGGAAAACTGCAGAATTAATTTTTTTTGAAAAAGACTCATCATTAGTAAGAATTAACCCTCCGCGTGGTCCGCGAAGTGTTTTATGTGTTGTAGTTGTAATAACATCAGCATATTCCATAGGAGATGGATAAACACCTGCAGCTATTAATCCCGCATAATGTGCCATGTCTGCAAAATGATAAGCTGAAACTTTTTTTGCTATCTCACCTATTTTCTTCCAATCCCAAATCCTTGAATATGCACTACTTCCACTAATTATCATTTTCGGTTTATATTTTAAAGCGAGTTTTTCTATGTTAACATAATCAATATGTCCAGTTTTGTTGTTAATTGTGTAAGAAACAACATTAAACCATTTCCCTGAAACATTAAAAGGATTACCATGCGTTAAGTGTCCACCGTGTGATAAACTAAGTCCAAGTATAGTATCACCAGGTTTTAAAAAAGCAAGTTGTACGGCAAAATTCGCTTGAGCTCCAGAATGTGGCTGTACGTTTGCAAATTTTGCCTTAAAAAGTTTTTTAGCCCTTTCTATAGCGATCATCTCAATTGTATCTGCAAATTCGCATCCTCCGTAGTACCTTTTACCTGGGTATCCTTCAGCATATTTATTTGTGAGACATGATCCTTGAGCTTCCATAACAGCTTGAGATGTTATATTTTCAGAAGCAATTAATTCTATAGTAGTTCTTTGTCTTTTAAGTTCTTCTACTAATGCGTTGTGAACTTCAATATCATGTTTTTTTACGTTTTTCATTTATATCTCCTATTTTCAAAATTATGTCTACTTATTTTTAAATAATAGCATCATTGCTATACAGAAACTTTTATTATATATATGTCAATATTTTACTAGCATCTAAACATCCATTTCGTATAACTGTGTACGGAAATTTTACCATATCTATAATTGTAGATTCTAATGCAAAATCGCATTGTCCACCATTAACTATGATATCAACTGCATTATCAAATAATAACGTTTCGTGGAAATTTTTTGCACTTGTCATACCAGATATATTAACAGAAGTTGTAAAAACAGGTGTGTCTAACTCTTTCAATAGATTTAACATAAATTTATTATCAGGAATTCGTACTCCTAAACTTTTTTTTCCAGATGACAAAATCTGTCCTATTTCTGTTGAAGGTAGTATCAATGTAAGTTGGCCAGGCCAAAAAATATTAGTAATTTTTAAGGTTTTTTCATGGATTTCAACAATTTTCTCTAAAATTTTAGTATTGTATGCCATTACAATCAGTGGTTTATCGTAATTTCTTTTTTTGATATTGTACACTTTTCTTTTTGACTCAGAGTTAAAAATGTCAACTGCAAAGCCATAAACTGTTTCTGTAGGAACAATTGCAATACCACCATTTTTGATTATTTTTGCAGTTTTTTTATATGATGCTTTAGATTTTGATGAAATTTTTAGTGTCATGTATTTTAAAATCATAACTCCTATTTTATATAGTAAAACCTGTTGTTTCTGGCAATCCAAACATAATGTTCATATTTTGCACTGCTTGTCCTGAGGCTCCTTTAAGCAAATTATCTATGATTGAGATTATGATAAGTTTATTTGTTCTTTCATCGACTTTCATAGCTATTTTGCAAAAGTTTGTATTTAAAACATCTTTTATTCCAATGGCTGTTGTGTTTTCATCAAGAATTTTTATAAATTGATTTTTGTGGAAAAAGTCATTATATGCTTCAAATATTATTGATGTAGAAACTTGTTTTTTCATATCAATATAAATTGTTGATAACATGCCTCTTTCAATAGGAATTATATGTGGAGTAAAATTTACTATTACACTTTCACCTGATAGAATAGAAAGTTCTTGCTCTATTTCAGGTATGTGTCTGTGTGTTCCTGCAATTTTATAAACTTTAAAATTTGGATGTTCTTCCTCAAAATATTTTTGTGTATTTTTTTTACCCGCCCCAGATATACCACTTTTTGAATCTATGACTATTTTATTCTTTATATTAACAAATTCATTCTTAATAACTGGAGCACATCCCAAAATAACTGTTGTAGGATAACATCCTGGATTTGCCACAAGTGTAGCTTTACTTATTTTATCAGCATTCAATTCAGATAATCCGTAAACAGCTTTATTTATGTAATCTTTTGCTGTATGAACTGTCCTATACCATTTTTCATAGACTTCATACTTACTCAATCTAAAATCAGCAGATAAATCTATAATTTTAATTCCGAAATCAAACAAACATGGGACAATTTTAAATGCTATAGAATTTGGCATAGCAAGAAATACCACATCACAAGTGTTGCCTATTTTTTCTATATTCAATGGTTCAATCTTTAAGTTTAAAGGACTGAAATGAGGATATATTTCTAATATGGATTTTTTTTTAGATGAGATTCTGCCGTATAAACCAACTATTTTTACAACAGGGTGCTTTATAAGAATTTTTAAAAGCTCCTCTCCAGTATATCCTGTAACGCCAACTACAGCAACTCTAATCATATTTTTCTCCCGAATATACATTTTATTATTATTTTACAGATGTAAATAAATTATTAACTGGATATACTAAAACTACAAATTCACCAAATAAATTGTCCCTATTCTTAACATCTTCTAAAACCTCTTTTATTGTTCCTCGTATAAATTCTTCAAATTTTTTTGTTATTTCTCTTGCTAGGCAAATTTTAGAATCTTCACCAAATATTTCAGCACATACTTTTATTGTATTCAAAATTCTATGTGGCGATTCATAAAAAATAATTGTCTTTTTAAGACTTATTAATTTTGATAATTGTTTTTTAATTTTGCTAGATTTTCTTTTTAAGAATCCGCAAAATATAAAACTATTAGTTGGGAGACCAGATCCAACCAATGCAGTTATTAAAGCACTTGAGCCCGGAAGAACTTCGAT
This sequence comes from Candidatus Endomicrobiellum neotermitis, assembly GCA_031282355.1. Lineage (GTDB taxonomy): Bacteria > Elusimicrobiota > Endomicrobiia > Endomicrobiales > Endomicrobiaceae > Endomicrobiellum > Endomicrobiellum neotermitis. The sequence goes on from JAITDW010000003.1 coordinate 240,507, forward strand.
CTTTATATTTTTTTTTATAACTTCTTTAACTAAAATATATCCCGGATCAGAGATACATGGTGTCCCTGCATTTGAAGTAAGAGCTATTTTTTTTCCAACTGAAAGCTTAGATAATATATTTCTCAGTTTACAATATTCACTATGTGAATGAAAACTCATTAAAGGTTTTGAGATTTTGAAATGTGATAAAAGCTTTAAACTTTGTCCCATAGTTTCACAAATTATAATGTCACACTCCCTAAGTATTTTTAAAGCTCTCAACGTTATATCTTCTAGATTTCCTATAGGCGTAGGGACTATGTATAGAACACCATTCATTTTTTATTTCCTAGCAACAATAAAATTCCTCAAACACACTATGTGATATCTGAAGTAAAAAGCAGAGCTAGTTTATTTAATTATACTAAAAATTAGTGATGTAATTCTATAATTTATCTTCTATTGGGTGGTATAATGATTTTTATTTACTCGTAAAACAGAACTAAAATAAGTATAATTTCCTGTTGGAAAAAATTACAATTTTATATGGCACAAATAATTTTAAGAAGATTTTTTAGTTTCCACTGGCTGTTCGCAATTTAAAACTACTTTATTAATGGGGTATTGATATGGATAAGCAAAAATTTTTAGAAATATTGAAAAATCGAGTACTAATAATGGATGGAGCTACAGGTACTGAACTACAAAAGAAGAAATATCTCGATAATGTTGTAATTCCAGAACAGTTAAACACTAGATTTCCTGAAAGAATTTCTGACGTTTATTATTCTTATATAGATGCGGGATCTGATATAATTCTTGCAAATACTTTTGGAGCGAATTATATTAGACTGAAACACCATGAGCTTTTAGATGAAGCTGATGATATAATAGAGTCAGGAATTAACTTAATAAGAAAAATTTCGAAGGATGTTATAATTGCTGGGGATATCTCATCTATAGGTGAATATATAGAACCTCTTGGTAATCTATCTTTTGATGATGCTTATAATGCTTTTGCATTTCAAGCATCTTTGCTGCAAAAACATGGTGCAGACATTATAATTATTGAAACAATGACTGAGATAAAAGAAATGAAAGCAGCGGTTTTAGCTGCAAAGGAAAATTTTACTGGTGCAATAATAGTTCAGATGACTTTTTCAAAAGATGGTACTACAGTTACTGGAACAGATTTAAAAAGCTTTATTGCATTGGCTGAAAATTTAGGTGCTGATGCATTAGGATTAAATTGTTCTATAGGTTCTAAGGATTTATGTAATCTTGTAAAAATTTTATGTGATAATACAAATCTTCCTATATCTTTTAAACCTAATGCTGGTATACCAACGTTAATTAATCATCAAACATATTTTCCTGAGACAGTAGAAGAATTTATTGAATCAAATTTGAAAGCTTATTCTTACGGTGTTAATATGTTTGGTGGTTGTTGTGGCACTAATCCAGAATTTATAAAAAAACTATCAGATGAAATAAAAAATAAAGCACCTAATATTCGAAAAGTAAAAAATAGATATTTTCTCTCAACAAGAGTAAAAGCTATTGATGTAAATGAAATCAAAAAGCCTGTCATAATTGGTGAAAGAATAAATCCTACAAATAGAAAAAAATTACAAGAAGAACTATTTAGTGGAAATTTATCACTTGTAAAAAATGAGGCACGTTTGCAAGTAAATGAAGGTGCGAATATTTTAGATGTAAATGTTGGAGTGCCCGGAATAGATGAGATAAATCTTCTTGTCAGTGCTGTAAATCAATTACAGGAAGTAGTTTCTGTACCTTTATGCATAGATTCAAGTAATACTAAAGCTTTAGAACAAGCGGTTAAAAATTGTGCTGGTAGACCTATAATCAATTCCGTGAATGGAGAACAAGAAAAACTTGATTCAATAATACCAATAGCAAAAAAATACGGTACTGCTTTAATTGCTTTAACTACAGATGACAGTGGAATACCTAAAACTGCTGAAGCAAGATTAAAAATAGCCGCAAAAATTTTGAATGTCGCAGATATTTATGGGTTTGATAGAAAAAATATTATTTTTGATTATCTTGTAATGTCTGTGAGTTCTTCACCTGAACAAGTAAATGAGACATTGAAAGCTATGAAGAAATCGAAAGAAATATATCCACAATGCAAGCTTGCTTTAGGAGTATCTAATATTTCTTTTGGACTCCCTGCAAGGCAGACAATAAATTCAACTTTCATGAAAATGGCTGTTGAAGTAGGGCTTGATTTCGCAATTATTAATCCTTATGAAAACTGGAAAATTTATGATATCTTTGCTAAAGATTTGCTTGAAAATAGAGATAAAGGTGCGGTTAAATATATGAAAACTTTCGCATCTTTTAAAAAACATATATCATCAGAAAGTTTTATTGAAAAACCATCTTTAGATAAACAACTTTATTTTGCAGTTTTAAATGGTGATAAAGAATCAATTCCAAATATTTTGGAACAAATTATCAAACTAAATGTCAATCCATTTAAAATAGTAAACGATAATGTTTTAAGAGCATTAAATTTTGTTGGTGAAAGGTTTTCTTTAAAGGAATACTTTTTACCACAAATAATTATGTCAGCTCAGGCTGCACAAGTAGCTTTCAGTATAGTAAAAACAACTTTAAAGGTTGGATCAGATGAATCTTCCGTAGGGAAAATTATAATGGCCACAGTTAAAGGTGATATGCATGACATAGGTAAAAATATAGTTGGATCTGTACTTGAAAGTTATGGTTTTTGTGTTATTGATATGGGTATAAATGTAGATTCTCAGTTAATAATAGATAAAGCTTACGAAGTAGAACCAATTGCAATTGGACTTTCTGCTCTCATGACAACTACGATGCCTGAAATGGAAGCGGTAGTAAAATTAAGAAACGTACTTAACGTTAGAACAAAAATTATTATAGGTGGTGCAGCTGTAACTGGGAAGTTCGCAAAGGAAATTGGTGCTGATGCATATGCTAAAGATGCTATGGAAGCAGCAGTTTACATAAGAACTTTACAACAAAGCAATAAAAAAAATTAGAATTATAAAATTTTGCTTTTGGGATGTTATGTATAATGTTCAAAAGTTGCAAATAAATTTTTCTTCATTGTTTTAAAAAATTATAAAATTAAATGTATTTTTGCTTTCATATGTTAAATTTTAGTAGAATCCGAATTGTATTTGTGTAGAATAATTTTTATAGATTTATGAAGTAATGTCCTACTCCAGTTATTGTTGTTAATATGAGCAAAAAAATATAGGAGCCAAAAGTGATTAAATTTGGTACTTCTGGGTGGCGAGGGATTATCGCAAAAGAATTTACTTATGATAGAGTTATTGTTGTTGCACAAGCTATAGCAAATATTCTTAAAAAAGAGTCTAAAGAAGCATCTGTAATAATAGGATATGATAGAAGATTTATGTCGGAAGATTTTGCGAGAACTGCAGCTGAGATTTTTGCTGGGAATGACATAAAAGTGTTGTTATGTAAAAGAGATGTTCCTACACCTATGGTAGTTTACAATATTATAAATTTAAAACTTACAGGTGGTGTTAATTTCACAGCAAGTCACAATTCATACATATATAATGGTTTAAAATATTTTCATTCTAGCGGTGGTCTTGCTCTTTCAGAAACTACAAGAAAAATAGAAAAATATTGTTCTTTTGTCAAATATAGAAATATAAAAACTGTTCCTTTTGAATTTGGAATTAGAAATAATATTATAAAAATTTATAACCCTTATAAAGTTTATGTAAAGAAAATAAAAGAACTTGTAGATTTTAAAATTTTAAAAAAGTCGAACGTTAAAGTTGTTGTAGATGTTTTACATGGAACTGCTAGTGGCTATTTAGATGCTTTGCTTGATGATGCTGGAATACATCATATAACTATAAACAAAAATAGAGATATAATGTTTAATGGTAAAGCACCAGATCCTTCAAAAGAAAATCTTTCTGAACTTATGAATATAATGAAAAAAGAATCCTACATGCTTGGGCTATCTACAGATGGAGATGCTGATAGGTTCGGAGTAATAGATACTGATGGAACTTTTATAACTCCAAATCAAGTTATATCAGTTCTTTTGTATTATTTAAATAAAACAAGAAATTGGAAGGGGATTGTTGTAAAGAGCATTATGACTACTGGTCTTTTAGATAAAATTGCAGCTAAAATAGGGGTTGATGTTGTGGAAACTCCTATTGGATTTAAACATATTGGGAATATTATGCTTAATAATCAAAGCAATTTTATACTAGGTGGTGAAGAATCTGGTGGACTTACAATAAGGGGGCATATACCTGAAAAAGATGGTATTTTAGCATGTCTTCTAATAATAGAAGCTATTACGCTAAGTAAAAAGTCTTTTAAAGATATTCTTAAAGACATTAAGAAATTTACAGGAGAAGTTTTTAGTTCTAAACTTAATTTACATTTATCACCAGATGTTATTAAAGAATTTAAGAAGAAATTAAATATAGGAATGATAAATAACACTATATCAGGCATGAAGATTCAAAAAGATATAACTATTGATGGACATAAATTTATTTTAGATGATAATACATGGATAGGTTTTAGGTTTTCTGTGACAGAACCTGTAATAAGGGTATATGCAGAAGCTGTTTCTCAAGTGAAACTGAACAAACTTTTAAATATAGGAAAGGCTTTTATTTATGGAAAATGAAAAATCAATTAAAAGAACTTTAAGTGAAAGAATTGAAATTTTATTTAGAAAATATTTGGTTATGGGACTGATTGTAGTTGTACCACTTTGGTTAACGTTTCTTGTAATGATTATCGTTTTTAAATGGGTTAGTAGTTTTACTTTCCCTATTGTCAATTATTTTGTGTCAGATAAATATTGGGTGTATCTTATAGCGAGAATTTCAAGTTTTTTTGTTTCAGTTATTAGTATTATCATTTTAGGATTCCTTGCAAGTATGGTTTTTGGAAAAAGTATTTTATGTTTTATAGAAAACCTTATTGGTAAACTTCCTATCTTAGGAACAATTTATTGCACTACGAAACAATTTATGGATTTTATATTTGGAAAAGATAGTTCAAAAAAATTTAAAAAGGTTGTATTCATACCTTACCCTAGCAAAGAAATTTATTGTATTGCCTTTTTGACTGGCGAACAAATAGTACAAGATGAAAAATACTTGTGTGTTTTTATGCCGACGACACCTAATCCAACATCTGGATTTTTAATGTTATTAAAAAAAGAAGAAGTAATTTTTACTGAATATACAATGGAACAAGCATTCCAATTTATTATCTCTGCAGGTGTAGTAAATATGGATAAAAACGGTAAGAATATTTTTTAATCGCACATTTCTAATATGAAAAAAAAAATGAATTATAAAGCTCCAAGAGGAACACATGATATTTTAAGTACTGATGCTTTAGGTATGAGTTTTTTAGAACTTAAAGCTCGAGAAATTTTTAAAAAACATGGATTTGAAGAAATAAGAACTCCATTATTTGAAGATGCAGCTCTTTTTATGCATTCAATAGGAAGAACAACTGATATTGTTGAAAAAGAAATGTATACTTTTGAAGATAAAAAAGGAAGAAAATTAGCTTTGCGTCCTGAAGGTACTGCATCTTTAGTAAGAGCTTTTATTGAGCATAGGATGGATACTATAATTCCTAGTGGTAAATTTTTCTATATGGGTGAAATGTTTCGTTATGAAAGACCACAGTCTGGAAGATATAGACAATTTCATCAAATAGGTGCTGAATTTTTTGGAAATCAATCTCCTGTAGCTGATGCCGAAATTATTATACTTGTGCAGGATTTACTTTTTGCAGCAGGTATAGATGAAATAGATATACGTATAAATTCTTTGGGTTGTAAAAAATGTAGACCATCTTTTAGAGAGACATTAATTGAGTATTTTAGCTCCTTAGAAAACTTATGTAAGGATTGTTTAAAAAGACTCAAAAAAAATCCTTTGAGGCTTTTTGATTGTAAAATAGATTCATTAAAATTTGTCAAAGCTCCTAAAATATTAAACTATATATGTACTAGTTGTAAAAATAATTTTTACACACTTCAAACTTTACTTAAAAGTGTAAATTGTAGTTATAATGTTGATGAAACACTCGTACGAGGATTAGATTATTATACACAAACTGTTTTTGAAATTTGTTCAAAAAAAAATGGTGCGTATGGTACTGTTATAGCAGCGGGTGGTAGATATGATAATCTTGTTAAAGAATTAGGAGGACAAGATATTCCTGCTGTTGGATTTGCATTAGGATCTCAAAGAGTTTTGTCTATTATTGATGAACATAAATTACTAAATAATTTTGGAACACCTGAGAGAATCTTTATAGCTGTTATAGATCAAGAACTTTTTAATGAAGCTTTTTCTTTTGCAGTAAAGATATCTAGATATGGATTAAATAATAACAAAAATATTTCAGTTTTTGGTCCTAAGAATGAAAAAAATTTAACAAATCAATTAAAATATGCTGAAAAAATAAAAGCTTCAAAAGTATTAGTTTTTGCAAAAAATGAATTTAAAAATGGTAAACTTTTGATAAAAGATATGAACAATAGAACTCAAACAGAAAATTTTATAGACGAGTTATAATGAAAAACATTATCTGTATAATGTTTTTATTAACCTATAACGGTCTCTTTTCAGGTATACCTTTTTTACGTGGAAATTGCATTGGAGTGTTTTCGTATTTTTTAAAAATGAGAATGCAGTAGTCAAGTTCACGTCCTGGTAAATTATAGAAAATTTTTTGCTCTAGTTTTATTTTTAATTTTTTCATAGCATTGCTAATTGATGGAACTCCATTTTCATTGTTCTCTGCTAGTTGTTTTGTTTTGTGTATGATAAAAAAGCCGTTAATTTTTAAAAGAGGTATTGCAAATTCAAGATTAGATGAAAAATTACTTACAGCTCTTGATAACACGAAATCATATTGTTGTCTATGTATTTTATTTTGTCCTATGTCTTCGGCTCTTTCGTTCAGTATTGTTATATCAAGCCCAAGTCTTGTTTTCATGTTTTTAAGAAATTCGCATTTTTTCTTAATAGATTCAATTAATGTTAATTTTATATTAGATAATATAATTTTAACCGGTATTCCTGGCATCCCAACTCCAGTACCAATATCTGCAACTTTAAAACCCCATGTATTATGATGATAATAATGCTGCTCTATAATATCTATTATGACTTTTGCACTATAAAGTGAATCACAAAAATGCCTGTATATTAAATCTGTATCATCTTTAAATGAAATAAGATTGATTATATTATTCCACTCGTTGATTTCATTAAAATACACTTCAAATTTTTCTAACATTTTATTTGAAAAACAACGAAAAATATTTTTTTGAACGTAATTTTGAAAATCATAAAATAATCTTTTATTTTTCATTATTTTATTTTTTTTTGTTTTTCGATATAAATCATTAATATTGCAATATCAGATGGTTTTATCGCATGTATTCTTGAAGCTTGTCCTATAGTTTGAGGATGCACTTTAGAAAGTCTTTGTTTCGTCTCTGTAGAAATGGATTCTAATTTATTGTAATCAAAGTCCTTAGGAATCTTTTTGTTTTCGTTTTTTTTTATTTTATTTGTCATTTTAGATTGAATTTCAATATAGCCTTCATATTTTTTGTAAATATTAATTTCTTCCATTGCTTTTTCAACAGACCAAGGAGATAATTCATCATTTGATGGCATATCAGTTATGTTATTTTTATAAATATTTACAAGTGTTTTTTTGTATAGTTCAAATTTTTTAAACACTACATCTGATATAAGTCCTATAGAACGTCCTATGCTCATAAGCCTTAAGTCAGCATTGTCATTCCTTATGGAAAGTCTACATTCTGCTCTTGAGGTAAACATTCTATAAGGTTCATCAACACCTTTTGTAGTTATATCATCTATAAGTACTCCAATATACGATTCATCTCGTCTAAGAATAAGAGGATCCTTTTTGAGAATTTTGAGACAAGCATTTACACCAGCAACGAATCCTTGTGAAGCTGCTTCTTCGTAACCTGTTGTTCCATTAATTTGTCCCCCCAAAAAAAGGTTTTCTATATTTTTAGTTTCCAAAGTATTTTTTATTTGTAATGGGTTAGAATAATCATACTCTATTGCGTATCCGTATCTTATTATTTTTGCGTTTTCAAGACCATTGATCGAATTTATCATTTGTTGTTGTATATTAAATGGGAGTCCAGTATAGAGTCCATTTAAATAAATTTCATTAGTGTTATAACCTTCTGGTTCTATAAATATGCGATGACTTATTTTTTGTGGATATCGTTCTATTTTTTCTTCTATTGAAGGACAATATCTGGGACTTTTACTGCCAACTTCTCCTATGTAAATAGATGAAAGTTCTAAATTATCACTAACTATTTTATGTGTCATTACGTTAGTATGAGTAATCCAGCAAGGAAGTTGTCTCAAATTTTTTCTCCATTTTTTAACATCTGTGAAATGAGAGAACGGATCTGGTGTTTCATCTCCAGTGGACTCAATCATTTTTGAATAGTCTGCTGAGATACTATTAATTCTCGCAGTTGTAGTTGTTTTAAATCTTTCAAGAATTAATCCACAGTCTTCAGTAAGTGATTTCGAAAGATAAGAAGCTTGTTTTTCATTGAATCTACCTCCGTCGAAACTTGCCTTACCAAGATGTATTGTACCTCTTAAAAAGGTTCCTGTAGTTACAATAACTATACTTGTGTTTATTATTTCACCTGTAAGTATCTTTACTCCACAAATTTTTTTATTTTTGACTACTAAAGCTATAACTTCTGACTGAAGTATATCAAGATTTTGCTGGTTTTGTATAGACTTTGACATTAAAACAGAATAAAGTTCTTTGTCACATTGAGCTCTTGGTGACCAAACTGCCGGACCTTTAGAACTATTTAACATTTTAAATTGTAAACCAGAGCAATCTGTTATATGTCCTATTTCACCACCCATAGCATCAATTTCCCTTACCATTTGTCCTTTTGCGATACCTCCTACAGCTGGATTACATGCCATTCTTGCTATTGAATCCACATTTAATGTTATTATAAGTGTTTTTAACCCTATTTTAGCGCATACTAATGAAGCTTCACAACCAGCATGTCCTGCTCCTATGACTATTACTTGATATATTTTTTTCATTATATTAGTCCTCTAAAAAGCTTAATATTCATTGTAAAAGAGTATATTAAAAAAAATAAAAGAAACACAAGTAATCACACATAATTATAACAACAGGAATTAATAAGTGAAAAAATTGCAATTAAGAAATACGTAAACTCTAAGAAAATGTTATAATAAAAAATATTAAAGTTGACAAAATACTTTTAAAAAAGTAAAAGTAACGAGCATATTTGGTTTCCGTATAATGTTAATTAGATAGCGAATAAGGGTAAAAATGCTAGGGTTTGTGTGTGTTGCATTGCTATATGTCATAGTTTTATTTTTTTCAACCGTAGTGCATGAAGCAGCACATGCATATATCGCTTATTTGAGAGGTGATGATACTGCAAAGAATGCTGGACGTATTAGTTTGAATCCGATGCTGCATTTAGATCCATTCGGAAGCGTGCTGCTTCCGTTTATTTTGTGTATTCTAAAAACTCCGATTATATTCGCGTTGGCAAAACCAGTCCCAATAAATTATAGAAAGTTAAAGAGTCCCAAAATAGACATTTCACTTATTGCAGCTGCTGGACCAATAGCAAATATATTACTTTGTGCTTTGTCAGTATTAATTATAAATATTATAAGAACATTTAACATTTTTAAATCTAATTTCGGTAGTACAATAGAACTTTTTTTATATGTAATGTTTACTGTAAATATTGTTCTTGTGATTATTAATCTTATACCTATTCCACCTCTTGATGGTTCAAAAATTGTAACGTGTGTTCTACCAAAAAAAATCACAATGAGATACTTAAACTTGAATCCTTATATTTATTTAACAGTATTATTTTTAATAGCTTCGTCAAAAATTATATCAAGATTTATGTTACATATTTTGTTATTGTGCGGTAATTTTTTTTATAAATAGATAGTAATAAACTTTTTTTACTATGTTGTTAGTAGTTTTTGTTATATTAATAATTTATTATAGAGTAGTGCTATTTCAAAGAGATTATTTGATTTAAATTTTTAAGTAAATTTTTTAAGCTATTGACGTTTATACAATGATTGCAACGCTATTAGATAACGTATGTAATGGAGAAAAATATAGTGCGTAAGAGAGTTTTATCTGGAATGCGTCCAACTGGTAGACTTCATTTAGGTCATTATTTTGGGGCTTTACACAATTGGATTAATTTTCAACACGATTATGAATGTTATTATATGTCTGCAGATTGGCATGCTTTAACTACAAATTATGTTAATACATCAGAAATTGATAAAAATACTTTAGAAATGATTGCGGATTGGATTGCTGTAGGAATAGATCCTCAGAAAAGTACGTTATTTAAACAATCAAAAATATTACAACACAGCGAACTGTTTTTAATACTCTCAATGATAACTCCTTTACGCTGGCTTCAAAGATGCTCTACATATAAAAAACAAATAAATGAAGATAGGAATGAGAATTTAAACGGCTATGGATTTTTGGGGTATCCAGTTTTACAGGCTGCAGATATCTTACTATATAAAGCTCATATTATTCCTGTAGGTAAAGACCAACTTTCACATTTAGAATTTACGCGTGAGATAATGAGAAGATTTAATAATTTTTATGGAAAAATATTCGTTATTGAACCTAAAGAAGCTCTTACAAAAATTGCAAGAGTTCCAGGGTTAGATGGAAGAAAAATGTCAAAATCGTACAATAACTCAATTTTACTTGGTGAAAATAATGATATTTTAAAAAATAAAGTTAAAAGTATGTTTACAGATCCTCTAAAAATTAGAAAAAATACTCCAGGGCATCCTGAAAATTGTGTGGTATTTGGATTTTATAAAATTCTTGATTTTAAGTGCTCTAAAAAAAGAAGTGAAGAATGTAAAATTGGGATGATAGGGTGTGTTGTATGTAAAAGTGAACTAGTAGAAATACTCACTGAATTCATGGCTCCTTTAACTAATGAAAGAAAAAAATTGATTTCTGATAAAGCATATTTAGATGAAATTTTGAAAAAAGGGTGTCAAAAAGCTACAGAAATTGCAAGCGAAACAATGAAGGAAATCCATGAAGCTCTAAAATTTTAGTACATGAAAAAAAACTTGTAAGGTAATTAAAATACAAAAAATTATGATGGTAAATATCCTTTAATAGAAGACTAAAATGAAAAAAGTAGTATTTATAACAGCTCCTGTAGCATTTAGAGATGAAGAGTATTATAAACCTAAAGATATTTTCGAAAATGCTTGTGTTGAAGTAATAACTGCAAGTGTAAAAATTGGAGAACTTATAGGAAGATTTGGGTATAAGACAATAAGTACAATTTTGATTCAAAATATCAATATTGACAATTTTAATGCAATAGTATATATTGGCGGAAATGGAGCCAATATATTTTTTAATAATCATTATGCTTTAAAGTTAGCTAATGATTTTTTTAAGCACGATAAGGTTATTGCTTCCATATGTATAGCAAGTGTAGTCCTTGCAAATTCTGGTATTTTAAATGGTAAAAGAGCAACTGTTTTCAGTGATGGTAAAGAAATTTTAATAAAAAAAGGAGCTCTATATACAGGAAATCGCTTGGAAATCGATAAAAATATTATAACTGCAAATGGTCCTGAAGTTGCAGAAGATTTTGGTAAGGCTATTTTGAGTGCAATAAGTGATTAGTTTTTTTCAAAATTTTTCTTTTTTGTAGTTGAATTTAATCTTGTTATTAATAGAAAAAATACCAACTGTTTTTAAAATTTGTTTTTTAATAAGCTTATAATTTATTCTTGATCATTCCGAGTGGAAAACATTTAATAAACTTTTCGTCAATCCATTTTATTGCTTCGATAGGAGTCATACTCCAATCTGTGGGACAGCTTGAAAGAATTTCTACCATAGAAAATCCCATTTTATTAATTTGACATTGAAAAGCTTTTTTTATCGCTTGTTTAGCTTTAACTATGTTTAGTGGGTTATGTATCGAAACCCTTTCAAGATAAGTTGTTCCTTCTAATATTGCAAGAATTTCGCAAAGTTTTATAGGATATCCTTCTTTTTTTGGATCTCTGCCAAAAGGTGTTGTTTTTGTTACTTGTCCTATTAGTGTTGTTGGAGCCATTTGTCCTCCAGTCATTCCATAATTTGCATTATTAACAAATATGACCGTTATGTTTTCACTTCTGTTTGCTGCATGTATAATTTCTGCTATTCCTATTGCAGCTATATCACCATCTCCTTGGTAAGTAAATACAAATTTATCATAATTTGTTCTTTTTATTCCTGTTGCCACTGCAGGTGCTCTCCCGTGCGGAGCTTCTGTAATGTCGAAATTAAAATAATCACTTGTAAAAACAGCGCAACCTACAGGAGCTACTGCTATAGTACTTTCTCTTAATTTTAATTCATCAATGCATTCAGCAACAAGTCTGTGGACTATGCCATGACCACATCCTGGACAGTAAGAAAAAACTACAGATTTTAAACTTTTAGGTTTTGAAAATACTTTCCTCATATATTGTTCCTTATTTTAATAACAATTTAAAATACACTTCTAATAAAGAAATATTTCATAAATAGTCAGTTTCGTAGTTTGTCTATTATTTCCATTTCGGTAATAATTCCGCCACCTGCTTTTCCCAAAAATCTAACATTTGATATCCCATTTACTGCAAGTTTAACGTCTTCAAGCATTTGTCCATGACTTAATTCAACAGATAGAAAATCTACTCCGGATTTTGCAAACGAATTAATTATTTTATATGGGAACGGCCATAGAGTTTTTGGTCTTAAAAGTCCAACTTTAATACCATATTTTCTTGCAAGTTTTACAGCAGATTTTGCTATTCTTGATGAAATACCATAAGCAACTATTATTGTATCTGCATCTTCTACCATATATATTTCATATTTAACTTCATTTTTAGATATAAGTTCATACTTCTTCTGAAGTTCAATATTATATTTTTCTAAAGAACCCTCTTGCATAAATAAAGACTTGATTGACCTTGAAGTTCTAAATTTACAACCATTAAGTACCCATTCTCTATTATTACATGAAATTTTATTTTTTTTATTAGTTATTCTATTAAATTCTACAGGCTCCATAGTTTGTCCTATAATGCCATCTACAAGTATCATAACTGGTATTTTATATTTTTCTGCTAAGTCAAAAGCATCATAAGATGTCTCGTACATTTCTTGCGATGAATTAGGAGCAAGTACAATTATTTTATAATCTCCATGTCCACCACCTTTAACTGATTGAAAGTAATCTGACTGTGAACCCAAAATATTACCAAGCCCAGGGCCACCTCTTTGAACGTTTACTATGAGTGCTGGCAATTGCATACTTGCCATATAAGATATTGTTTCCTGTTTTAACGATATTCCAGGAGAAGAGGATGATGTCATAGATCTCACACCAGTTACTGATGCTCCTAAAACCATATTTATTGCTGCGATTTCCGATTCAGCCTGTAAGAAAACTCTTTTAAGTTCTGGCATTTTTTTTGAAAGATACGTCGATATTTCATTTTGTGGAGTTATAGGATATCCAAAGTAAGATTTGAGACCTGCTGCAATAGCTCCTTCACATATAGCAACGTTACCTTTAATTAGCTTTTTCATAAATTTTTATGCAAATATCAGGACATACCATATAACAAAAACTGCACCCTGTACATGCATCTTTTTTTATCATGACAGCCCAATGATAACCTATTTTATTAAATTGTTTTGAGTATGATATACACTGCTTTGGACAAGCTTGTATACATAATCCACATCCTTTACACTTTTTTGAATTAATTATAACTATAAACACAGTCTAATATTTTATATTTTTTTGGTAAATAAAGTCAATTTGTGTAATAATTAATGTTCATAAATTGTATAATTTTGGTGATATAATAAGAAATGTGATATAAAAATGGGCTGTTTAAATCGAAAAATCAGTTTTATCTGATATTTTATGCTGTATGCTTATATTTCAAATTATTGCTTTATAAATTTATGAACAAATTATCGTATGAAATTGATAGAATACTACGCTTAGTACAAAAACCTGCAAGATATATAAATAATGAATTAAACTCATATCCTGCTGACATGTCTGCAGATTTTTCTATAGTTTTATGTTTCCCTGATTTGTATGAGATAGGTGCTTCTAATCTTGGTCTTGAAATACTTTACCATTTGATTAATGAGAAAAAACTTGCTCGTTGTGAGAGAGTATTTGCTCCAGATAATGATTTAGAATTATTACTGAGAAAAACTGGTATCAATTTATTTTCATTAGAATCAAATAGTAGTTTAAAAAGTTTTGATATTTTAGGTTTTACAGTCCAATGTGAACTTGTTGCAACTAATATTGTCAATATATTAAACTTATCTGGTATTCCTATATTTTCAAAAAATAGAAAAAATAATGATCCTTTGGTAATTGCTGGTGGACCAGCATTGACTAATCCTGAACCTTTGTGCGATTTTTTTGACTTATTTGTTTTAGGAGATGGTGAGGAAACAATAGAAGAAATAATAAAAATACATAAAAAATCTAAAAAAGATAACATCTCAAGGTTTGATATGTTGAAAAATTTACTTAATGTGAATGGGATATACATCCCATCATTTTATGATGTTAAGTACAATAGTGATAATACAATAAAATCTGTAACTCCATTGTTCAAAGATGTACCTTATACTGTCAATAAAAGAAGAAGTTTAAATCTTGATGTTATATACTCACCAGAAAAAAAAATAGTTCCTTTCGTGAATACTATTCATAATAGATTAAATGTTGAAATTACTAGGGGATGTCTTGGACAATGTCGTTTTTGTCAAGCAGCAAAATATTATTACCCATGGAGACAAAAATCTCCTAAAAAATTAATTGATATTATAAAAAGTGGTGTAGAATCTACAGGGTTTGAAGAGATTTCATTTTCATCACTTTCATGCAGTGATTATGAGCATTTAGATGAATTGTTAGCAGAAATAAATAAAGTATATGATAAAACTAATTTAAACATTTCGATTCCTTCTCTAAGATGTAATGAACGTTCTCTTCAAATTGCTAAATATATAAGTAGTAAAAAAAAACCAACACTCACTTTTGCTCCAGAAGCAGGTACTGAAAGAATGCGTAATGTGATAGGAAAATATCTTTCAGAAAAGCAAATAATTAAAACATTACTTTCAGCAAATGCAATGGGTTGGAAAATAATAAAGCTTTATTTTATGATAGGACTTCCTACAGAAACTGACGAAGATATATTTGGTATAAAAAATCTTATAGAACTCATAAGAAAAGAATCTAAAAATTTAAATTTTAATATTACAATCTCACCTTTTATTCCAAAAGCGCAGACAGCATTTCAATGGGTACCAATGGAAAGTGTTCATGAATTAAAAAGGAAAACAATTTTGTTAAATAAAATACTTCCAGCAAAAATTACAACACATAACTACGAATCAAGCATTTTGGAAGCTTTGATTGCCAAAGGTGACAGAAAGATTTCACTTCTTATTTACAGAGCGTGGCAAAAAGGTGCAAGATTTGACCAATGGGCTGATAGGTTTTTTAATAATATATGGAATGATGTTATTGCTGAAAATAAAATTGATTTAAATTTTTATATATACAGGAATATAAAATCTGATGAAATGCTACCTTGGGAGCATTTAAATTTTGGGACGACGAAGGATGCGTTACGTGCCGAATACATTAAATCTTTAAACGAAGCTTCAAAATTTAAAAATTTTAATGTTAGTGGAGCTTCCCAAAATATAATTAAAAATATACTTCATACTGAAAAATTAGATATAAGCGTTAAAACTAGCAAAACATCCAATATTTTACCAGTGATGCGTTTAATATTTCGTTTTTCAAAGAATGACTCCGTCAAATTTGTATCTCATTTGCAACAAATAGAAGTATTCCGAAGAGCAATGAGACGCTCTGGGCTCCCAATAGCATTTACTGAAGGATTTAATTCGAAAGTTAAAGCATCCTATGGTCCACCGATTTCTATTGGTCAAGAAAGTTTAAGTGAATATATGGAGCTTTATTTTACACAAAAAATGAATATTGCAGATGTAAGACTTAAATTTTTGAATATTATACTACCAAAAGGATTTAAATTGATTGATATAAAGAGAGTGCCATTAAATTTTCCAGCATTAGATACTTTACTGAACGTTTCAGAATATGAAATAAAAAATATAAATATTTCTCAAGAAGACATTAATAATTTTTTATCACAAAACAAAATTTTAGTAGAAAGAACAAAAAAAAATAAAATTGTAGTAGTAGACGTTAAACCGCTAATAATATCCTTAAAAAATGAAGACAATACATTAAAATTGAAATTGCGCTTTGGTGCTGGGAAAACTATAAATCCTGAAATAATTTTTCAAAAATTATTGTTAGTTCAAAGAAACTATGAAAAAACAACATATACCATAAAAAGGACTAATATGTACATTGAGATAAAAAATAAAGGAATTTATGAGCTATAAAAATCAAAAATAATAGTAAAAATGTGCTGCAAAAGTGTAAAATGTCTGTCAATATTTATGTGTCCTATTTTTTTGGATAGTTTTTAATAAATATTGTTCGTTACAGTACTAAATTTATTAATTAAAAACAATCGTGTAAAAATGAATAAATTGCTTTAATGTGTTAAATCAGTTTTATTTGCGATATCGTTGACAAACATAATTGAATTTTATATCTTAGGATTTAAGTGTAATAAAAATTATATGGGGAGATGTAAAAATGGCAATTAAGATAGGTATTAATGGATTTGGACGCATTGGACGATTAGTGTTTCGTGCTGCTGCGAGTAATGATGATATCCAAGTGGTTGCTGTAAATGATTTAATTGATGTTAATCACATGGCTTATATGTTAAAATATGATTCTGTTCATGGAATTTTTAATGGAACAGTCAATGTAAAAAATGGGAATTTAGTCGTTAATGGAGATATTATTCGAGTAACTTCAGAAAAAGATCCTGAAAATTTAGGATGGAATAATGTTGGTGCTGAGTATATTGTTGAATCTACTGGATTATTTCTTTCAAAAGATAAAGCTCGAGCTCATATAAATGCCGGAGCTAAGTATGTCGTCATGTCAGCTCCATCAAAGGATGATACCCCAATGTTTGTTTGTGGAGTAAACTTAGACTCTTATAAAAGAGGGACGCAGTTTGTTTCTAATGCTTCTTGCACTACAAATTGTTTAGCACCTATAATTAAAGTATTAAATGAAAAATTTGGAGTACTTAATGGTTTGATGACTACTATCCATTCTACAACGGCTACGCAAAGGACTGTTGATGGACCTTTAGGTAAAGATTGGAGAGGTGGTAGAGCTGTTTGTGGAAATATTATTCCATCTTCTACGGGTGCTGCTAAAGCTGTAGGCAAAGTAATTCAACAGCTGGATGGAAAATTAACAGGAATGTCTTTTCGTGTTCCTACTCTAGATGTTTCAGTAGTTGATTTAACTGTTAATCTGATAAAATCGACTTCTTATGATGAAATTAAAGTTGCTATGAAGTTAGCGTCTGAGAATGAACTTTGTGGTATTTTAGGTTACACTGAAGACGATGTTGTGTCATCTGATTTTATTGGTGATGCGCGTATATCTATATTTGATGCAAAAGCAGGAATTGCCTTAACTGATAAGTTTGTTAAAATTATTTCGTGGTATGATAATGAATGGGGATATTCTTGTAAAATTTTAGAACTTATTTCTTATATGAATAAAGTGAATGGATAGAAATTAATAAATGTATATTTAGATTGTTTTTTATTGGGGCGCAATATGAAAAAAACACTTAGAGATATTAGTGTAAAAAATAAGAAAGTTTTAGTTCGTGTAGATTATAATGTTCCACTCGACGTAAATCTTAAAGTTATAAACGACAAAAGAATAGTTGCTACACTATCTACCATAAAATATCTTCTTGAGAATAATGCTGCAGTAATTCTTATGACACATTTAGGAAGACCTAAAGGAAAAGTTGTCAGTACAATGACTTTAAAATCTGTTTCTGAACGTTTGAGTGAGTTACTTGGTAAACCTGTTAAGTTTATTGGTGCTGATTGTATAAGTTCTGAGTCTAAAAAAATGGCAGCAGATTTGAATTATGGAGAGATATTTTTATTGGAAAATCTTAGATTTCGACCTGAAGAAGAAGGTAAAAATGC
Organism: Candidatus Endomicrobiellum neotermitis; assembly: GCA_031282355.1. Taxonomy (GTDB): domain Bacteria; phylum Elusimicrobiota; class Endomicrobiia; order Endomicrobiales; family Endomicrobiaceae; genus Endomicrobiellum; species Endomicrobiellum neotermitis. The sequence goes on from JAITDW010000003.1 coordinate 258,858, forward strand.
TTTAGGTGAGATAGATAAAGTTGCTATGGATGCATTTGCGAAGCAGCTTGCTTCCATGGGAGATGTTTTTATTCAAGATGCTTTTGGTACGCTGCATAGATCTCATGCTTCAACTACAGGGATTGTTAAATATATCAAAAATGCCGCTGTAGGTTTTTTAGTTGAAAAAGAATTAAAATTCTTAGGAAGAGTATTTGAAAATCCTGTAAGCCCATTTGTAGCGATTCTTGGTGGAGCAAAAGTATCAGATAAAATAGGTGTTATAGAAAATCTTTTGAATAAGGTAGATTCAGTTATAGTTGGTGGAGCGATGGCATATACTTTTTTAAAGTCGCAAGGTGTAAGTACCGGATTTTCTTTAGTTGAAGATAATAAACTTGATTTAGCTGCAGAGCTCCTTAAAAAAGCTAAAGAGAGACGGGTGGATTTTTTTCTTCCTCTTGATCATATAATTACTGATAAAATAGATTTTATAAACAAGTATATACCAAGTGAAGCCATAATAAAAACTACAGTTGATGAAGCGATTCCTGAAGGGTTTATTGGTGTTGATATAGGACCGAAAGCAATAGAAAAATTTTATAAAATTATTGAAACTGCCAAGACAATAATTTGGAATGGACCACTTGGTGTATTCGAAATAAATGAATTTTCTGAAGGCGCAGTTAAAGTTGCAAAATTTGTTGCTGAGGCTACTGATAATGGAGCTGTGTCTGTAGTTGGTGGTGGAGACTCTATTGCTGCTATTAAAAAGGCTAGTGTAGACAAAAAAATAAGTCATATTTCCACTGGTGGTGGTGCATCGTTAGAATTTTTTGAAGGTAAGAAACTTCCTGGGATTATCGCTCTTCCAGACGCAAAATAGTGTTCTGTTATATCTTAATTTTCATAAAATTCATAAAAATTATTTTATGTGAGTGTATGTTTTAAAGTTGTTTTATTGTATTAATAAATTAAAGGAGGTTTTAAAATTATGAAAAAATCAATTAGAGGAACAAGAACAGAGAAAAATCTATTGAAGTCATTTATTGGCGAATCTCAGGCAAAAATGAGATATACGTATTTCGCATCGCAGGCAAAAGAAGAAGGTTTCGAGCAAATTTCTGCAATTTTTACAGAAATTTCAGATAATGAGAAAGAACATGCAAAAAGATTTTTTGGGTTCTTAGAAGGTGGATCTTGTGATATATCTGGAACTTTTGCTGTAGGGATTATTAGTAGCACCATTAACAATCTAAAATTTTCTGTTTCTGGTGAGAATGAAGAATATTTAAAACTTTACCCAGAAGCAGCAAAAATTGCTGATGATGATGGTTTCCCTGCAATAGCTGAATGTTACAGGAAAATTTCTATAGCTGAAAAATACCATGAGACGATATATCTAAAATTTATCAATAACATTGAAAATAATAGAATTTTTGAAAAAGATGTAGTTGTCAAGTGGAAGTGTCGTAATTGTGGGTATGTATATGAAAGCAAAGAGGCCTTAAAAAAATGTTCGGCTTGTTTATATCCGATGTCTTATATGGAAGAATTAATTTGAAGTCAAAAAAATATTAACAAAATAAAAAAATAGATCATACATGGAGCACTAGATGATGAAGATTTGACAATTATATTTCGGTATTTTACACTACTAAGTAGGTTAAAGAGGCTTTGTAAAATGATAATATTAACCGGAGGAGCAGGTTTTATAGGTAGTTGTTTTCTCCAAAAATTGAATACTGAAGGACTAAAAGATATTTTGGTTGTTGACCATCTTGATGATAGTGAAAAATGGAAAAATTTGGTTGGAAAACAATACTACGATTATATGCAAAAAGATGATTTTCTTAATGCTGTAGTAAATAAAAAAATGGTGAGACCGCAAATTATCGTGCATCTTGGTGCACATAGCTCGACCACTTTTACTGATGCAAACTATTATGTAAAAAATAATTATGAATATTCTAAGATTATTGCAATGTGGGCATTTGAGTTTAATATTCCTTTTATATATGCATCGTCTGCTGCTACGTACGGAAACGGGGAATATGGGTATGATGATGACATATTAAAAATGGAAAAATTATTACCGTTAAATATTTACGCTTTTACAAAACATATGTTTGATTTATGGATTTTAAATAACAATTATTTTAGCAAAGTTACTGGAATGAAATTTTTTAATGTTTTTGGTCCAAATGAATATCATAAAGGTAGTATGAAAAGTATAGTTTGTAAAAGTTATGATGATATTTGTAACGAAGGTGTAATTAGGTTATTTAAGTCGTATAATAATAATTATCAAGATGGTGATCAACTCAGGGATTTCATATATGTTAAAGATGTTGTTGAAATAATGTATTTTTTGTTCAAAAATACATCAAAAACTGGAATGTTTAATATTGGTACAGGAAAATCTAAAACATACAATAATATAGCAAAATCTATATTTTCAGTAGTTGGGAAAAAAAAAGATATAGTGTATGTAGAAATGCCAGATTTCCTGAGATCAAAGTATCAGTATTTTACACAGGCAAAAATTGATAATTTGATAAATGCTGGGTACAGAAAATCTTTTATGAGTTTTGAAGATTCAATTAAAGACTATTGTTATTATTTGAAAGATAGATCTTATTTATAATAATTTAAATTTTGTATTATGATAAAAACATGACTAGTGTACAATTATTAAAATTTATAAGTTTATTTAAAAAACAAAATATTTTAGTTATTGGTGATGTTATGCTAGATAAGTTTGTATGGGGGAAAGTAAAAAGAATTTCTCCTGAAGCTCCTGTACCTGTAGTAGATGTTACCAAAGAAACTGTAGTACTTGGTGGAGCAGCAAATGTCGCAAACAATATAACAAGTTTGGGTGCTAATGTTTTTGTTGTAAGTGTTGTTGGTAAGGATATTGCTGGTGATTGCATAATTAAAATGTTTTTAGAAAAAAAAGTTGATATAAGTTATTTAATTTATGATTCTGATATATCTACAATTGTAAAAACTAGGATTATAGCTGTAAGTCAGCAAGTTGTAAGAGTAGATAAAGAACCAAAAAAAACTTTTAAGTATAATGTTGAATCTAGAATTATAAAAAATATTGAAAAACTTATTCCACTTGTAAATGCTGTAGTAATTTCAGATTATGGCAAAGGTGTTATAACTCTTAGAATTTTAAAAAAAATAATTTATTTAGCTAAAAAATATTGCATACCTGTTACAGTAGATCCTAAGGTAGAACATTTTAAAAAATATAAAAAAGTTACATTGATAACACCAAATGAAAAAGAAGCAGTTGATGGTATGAATATTAAAGATAAGAAAATATATGATGATATTACTGTGCTTGGTAAAAAAATACTCAAAACTTTAAATTCAGATTCAGTTCTCATTACACGCGGTGAAAAAGGAATGATGCTTATACAGTCAGATAATAAAGTTGTGAATATACCTACAAGGGCAAAAGAAGTTTATGATGTTACGGGTGCTGGTGATACAGTTATTTCTGTTATAACACTGGCATTAGCTGCAAAAGCAGATTTTATAACTGCAGCTGAAGTTGCTAATTTTGCTGCAGGAATAGTTGTGGGTAAACTTGGTACTGCAACAACAAATTTGCAAGAACTTAGAAAAACAATAAAAGAGTTTTATAAAAAATGAAAATAACAGCAATTATACCTGCAAGATATACTTCAAGTAGATTTCTAGGGAAACCTTTAGCTTTAATAAATGGGAAACCTCTTATTCAGCATACTTTAGAAAGGATTAAAAAATGTAAAAAAATAGATTTCATAACAGTTGTTACTGATAATAAACTTATTTATAATTTCGTAAAAAAATTAAATTTTAAGATTTTTATGACCAAAAAAAACTGTAAAAGTGGTACTGATAGAATTGCTTTTGCAGCATCAAAATATTTAAAAAATTGTGATTTATTTATTAACGTACAGTGTGACGAACCTTTAATAGATCCAAAGCTTGTAGATACGCTTGTAGATCTGTTGAAGAAAAATAAATCTCTTGAGTGTGCAACAGCAGCTTTCCCTATATATGATAAGGATGTTATAGAAAATCCTAACGTTGTTAAAGTTGTCTTCAATAAATATAGGTATGCATTATATTTTTCTAGATATGCAATACCATATAATAGAGATAATATAAAAACTCAATATTACAAACATATTGGTGTGTATGGATATAGAAGAGAATTTTTAATACAGTTTTCGAGAACTAAAATGCTATGTTTAGAAAAAACTGAAAATCTTGAACAACTAAGAATTTTAGAAACTGGGAAAAAAATTAAGGTTATTATTTCAAAATATGATTCTATTGGCGTTGATACGCCTGATGACATAATAAATGTTGAGAAATATTTATCTAAATATTAAAGTCTAAAAAGTGAGTATAATGGAAAATAAACAAATAAAGATCAATGAAAATATTATTCTTTCTAACGATAATCCTTTTGTCGTCATAGCTGGTCCGTGTGTAATAGAGAGTGAAAAACATGTTTTAACATTAGCTGAAAATTTAAAAAAATTAACATCTAAATTTGAAATTCCTTTTATTTTTAAAGCATCTTATGATAAAGCTAATCGTTCATCTTATTTATCATATAGAGGCCCAGGTGTTGAAAAAGGGCTTAAAATTCTTAATAAAGTAAAGAAAGAGTTAGATTTGGCCATTATTACAGATGTTCACACAGAAATCCAAGCAACTATGGCAGCTCAAGTTGTAGATTTTTTACAAATTCCAGCGTTTTTATCTAGGCAGACAGATTTGATTAAATCTTGTGTTGTTACTGGGAAGCCAGTAAACATAAAAAAAGGACAATTTCTAGCTCCTGAAGATATGTTCAATGTTATTGAAAAAGCTAAAAATTTTGGTGGTAAAAAGTTATCTATTACTGAAAGAGGTTTTTCTTTTGGGTATCACAATTTAGTCGTAGATTTTAGAGGTTTGGAAATAATGAAACGAATTGGCTACCCGATAGTTTTTGATGTCACGCATAGTGTTCAACTTCCGGGTAATAACGGGATATTTAGTGGTGGAAATAGAGAATTTGTTCTACCTCTTTCAAAAGCGGCCATAGCTATAGGAATTGCAGCATTGTTTCTTGAAGTACATGATAATCCAGATAAAGCTCTTTCTGATAGTAAGACTAGTATTAACTTAAAATATTTTGAGCAATTAATTAGTTGTATAAAAGTCATAGACATGGTGGTAAAAAGTAAAAAGGTTTAAACAAAAAATTGTAAAAGAAATATATGTGTCAATTTAAAAAAATTAGCATGCTATTTATATTGATATTCTTTGCCTTTGTAGTAGTAAGTTGTAGTAATAAAAATGATGATTATATTGTAGTAACTCAATCTGTGACAGATAAACAATTTATGAAACAGATTGCTGTAACTGAAACTCATGAAGGAAAACTTAAAATGGTTCTGAAATCTGATGTCGCCATTGTGAATGAAAATAATAGTTTTATACATTTAGAGTTACCCACAATAACGTTTTACGATAAAAACGGTCATTATGTTTTAAGTATTATTATTCATGATGCTGATATATGCGTAAATACACGTGATATTAAAGGTACTGGTTATTGTGTTATAGATACAGTGCATCATGAACACCTAGAGACTAATGATTTAATATATAATGCAAAAAGAGGGTTGATTTATAGTAATAATGATGTCAAAATCACAAAACTAGGTGAAACTGTATATGGAACAGGTTTTGAAATTGATACAAAACTCAATAAAATGTTTATTAAGAAACATACCGTTGTATTTAATTGAATTAAGTAGTGCATTTTTTGTAATTTGCTTTTTTGTAATCACTTCCTTTTCTGCTATTGATGCCAAAAATATTGTGTTAAGTGGAAATATCATGAAGGTAAATAATAATGCTAATCTTATAATTTCGAGTGGTAATTCAAGAGTTGTTAATAATACAAATATTATAACATCAGACGAAATGACTTATAATACGAAAGATTCCATTCTCTTAGCATATGGTAATGTAAAAATGATTTCAAAAATAAGCAATGATGAATTGCTTGAGTGTTATGGAACATCTGTAAAATATAATGTAAATAACAAAAATATTTCATTTCGTGGATATAATGCTATGATTAAATATTCTGCTATGAAGTTGTTTAAATCACCTCTAGTTTTAAATGCTAGAGAAATTAACGTTGACATAAATCACAAGGTTTTAACTGCCTATGATAGTGTTGAGGCTATAACTCCGTTTGGAAAAATTTATTCTGATAAAGCTATTTTTGATAAAAAAGCGTCTGAAGTTATTTTTAAAAAATGTGGAAAAAGACCTTTAGCTAACGTTTTTTATAATGGTCAAAAAGGTACTTATAAAGCAGATGAAATAATTTTTTATAATTCAGATAATAATAAAAAAATAATTATGAACGGTTTTGTTGTTGGAGAAGTTGAAATGGAGCATAAACAGTGATACTAAGAACAGAAAATTTATCTAAAAAATATAAATATAGAATGGTAGTAAATGGTATAAGTATAGCTGTGAGAGAAGGTGAAATTGTTGGATTACTTGGACCTAATGGAGCTGGAAAAACAACAACTTTTTATATGACAGTTGGCTTAATAAAACCATATAGCGGTAATGTTTATATTGATAATATTGAGATAACAAATTGGTCTATGTATCGTAGAGCAAGAGCTGGTATTGGGTATCTTTCACAAGAATCCTCTATATTTAGAGGACTTAGCGTTGAAGATAATCTTACTGCAATAGCTCAGATGTTACATATTTCTAAATCTGATCAGAAAAAAAAAGTTTATTTACTTCTTGAAGATTTTGGTCTTATGAACTTGCGTAGACAATTGAGTGCGACTCTCTCTGGTGGAGAAAAAAGAAGATTAGAAATAGCAAGATCTCTTATAACAGATCCAAAATTCTTACTTTTAGATGAACCATTTGTTGGAATTGATCCAATAACTGTGGATGATATACAGAAAATTATTAAAAAACTAAAAAAAAGAGGACTTGGTATTTTTATAACAGATCATAATGTAAGAGAAACTCTTGAAATTATTGATAACGCATATGTTATTTATGATGGAAAGATTTTACTTGAAGGAAATGCAAATAAACTACTCGAAAGTAAAAAAGCTAGAGATGTATATCTAGGTGATAATTTTAAAATGTGAATCAAGTGTTTAGTAGCTCTTATATCTTATTTATTGAATGATCACAAAATGATTACAATTTGAATGGCTACTAATAAATTAGTATACTCTTCGGAGTTTGAATATTATAATGAAAGAACTTTTCTATAGAATTAAAGAAGCAATTTTTTGCTGACTGATTATAATACGTTTCTGTTGGTAAACCTGATCATAAATAAATTAAAGTTTTACTTGTAAAATAGTGTTGTAAAAATTTAAAAATAAAAACTATCCTATAGTGTAAATATTCTTGTTGTATATGCTGTGTGTAGAAAAATATATTCAAACAGCATAACAAAATTTGGTTTTATTAAATGAATTTTTTATCAGTAATTTTTTTTAAAAGTGAAATGTAAAATTATAGGAGATAAAGCAAATGCAGATCATGGATTTTCTGGACCAAAGTTCGATTTTAGTAGACTTAAAATCAACAGATAAAAAATCAGCAATAGCTGAGCTTGTAGGTGTTTTAAAAGATACGAAAAAGATAAAAAAAATTGATGAAATTATCAACGTTATTTTGGAACGAGAAAAGTTGGGTTCTACTGGAATTGGTCAAAGTGTTGCAATACCTCACGGAAAAACTGATATTGTTGATGAACAAGTTGGAGTGTTAGGAATTTCCCGTAAAGGTATAGAATTTAATTCTCTTGATGGAGAACTAGTTCATATAATCTTTCTTTTAGTTGGACCTACAAAAATGGCTGGACAACATCTGAAAGCTTTATCTAAAATTTCAAGACTTTTTAAAGATAAGTTTTTAAGACGAACCATAAGGAATGCTACTACTGCAGAAGAAATTATAAAAATAATACAGCAGGAGGAGTCTTATTAGTAATTTTTATTTAAAATATATATAAATGTAATTTTGAATAATTATAATTATTTTCACTCATAAGAAATAACATGTGTAAATCCAATATAAGAAATTTTTGTATCATAGCTCATATAGATCATGGAAAGAGCACTCTTGCCGATAGGTTACTTGAGTATACTAGTACTGTTGTTAAAAAAAAGATGAAAGATCAAATTTTAGATGATATGGATCTTGAAAGAGAAAGAGGAATTACTATAAAAGCTAAGACTGTAAGGATGGATTATTATAAATATGAGAATAATAAGAAATATGTGCTTAATTTAATTGATACCCCTGGACACATAGATTTCACCCATGAAGTTTCAAGAGCTCTTTCTGCATGTGAAGGTGCAATTCTTGTAGTTGACGCTACTCAAGGTGTAGAGGCTCAAACACTAGTAAATGCTGCTCTTGCAAAAAAAGCAAAACTTAAAATTATTCCTGTGATAAATAAAATTGACTTACCCACTGCTGATATAGATAGGACTCGTGAACAAATAAAAGAATATCTCAAAATTGATATGGTACCTATACCTATAAGTGCAAAGGAAGGTAATGGAACAGAAAAAATAATAGATTCTATAATAGTAAATGTTCCTCCACCAACTATTATTTGTGAAAGCCAATTATCAGCTCTAATCTTTGATTCATTTTATAATTCTTATCGTGGTATTGTAGTTATCGTAAGAATTTTTGATGGAGAAATTAAGAGAAATATAAAAGTAAAATTTATAACATCAGGCATAGAATGTGAAATTATTGAAGTTGGATATATGAAAATGAAAATGATCGAGGCAGATAAACTTTCAGCAGGCGAAGTAGGATATATTATTGTAAAAATAAAAGACATACATAATATAAAAATTGGTGATACGATTACTGAATGTATAAATCCAACACGATTTATTCATACTGCATGTAGAGAAACAAATCAATTTGTTTTTGCTGGTTTATATTCTGATAGTACATCGAAGTACAATGATTTAAAAACAGCTCTAGAAAAATTAAGACTTTCTGACCCTTCTATTATTTATTCACCGGAAACTTCTGCGACATTAGGGTTTGGATTTAGGTGTGGTTTTTTAGGTTCTTTACATTTAGAGATAATTAAAGAGCGGTTGGAGAGAGAGTTCGGTTTAAATCTTTTAGTAACAGCACCTAGTGTTATATATAAAATTAAATTAAAAAATAAAAACGAACTTATTTCAATAGATAATCCCATAAAATTTCCAAACAGATTTGATATCAAAGAAACTTGGGAACCATATATTGAAGCTACGATAGTATGTCCTGTAAATTGTTTAGGTTTAGTAATTAAGTTGTGCCAAGAACGAAGAGGGACTAAAGTGTATATGAAATATATAGATATTAGAACTGTCGTATTGAAGTATCATATGCCACTTGCTGAAATTATTATGGATTTTTATGATACTCTAAAATCTATTTCTAAAGGATATGCATCATTTAATTACAAACATATTGATTATTACATTTCTGATTTAGTAAAGCTTGAAATTATGGTAAATTCAAAGATTATTGATGCTTTTACCATCATAACTCCAAAAAGTAAAGCATTATTCATGGCGCATTATATTTCTAAGAAATTAAAAAATATTATTCCAAAACATATGTTTGAAATACCTATACAAGTAATGGTAAATAATAGAATAATTTCTAGAGAAACTATACCAGCAATGCGCAAAGATGTCCTTGCTAAATGCTACGGTGGAGATATAACAAGAAAACGTAAGCTCTTAGAAAAACAAAGTATAGGTAAGCGAAAAATGAAACAGTTTGGTAAAGTGGATGTGCCATTTGAAGCGTTTGTAGCTATTCTTAAAATACACGAAAATTAAATTTTTATATTTAACTTTATTATATTTATACCATAGTCTTTTAATATTTAATAAGATAATAAAAGTATACAAGTAAATTAATTATTTTATACGTGCACTTTATGGAGGATGTTTATGGAGTTTAAACTTTTTATTGCGGGTTGTATTTTGTTCGTGATAGCTATACTTATGTTTTCCATAAGAAAATATTTTGAAAATACTTTACACTATAATTTTTTTAAAAATATTTATTGCTTGATTGATGCTTTATGGACTTCTCTTATCATGGCGTCTATTATTATGTTTTTTTTTATACAAGCATTCAAAATTCCATCTGGTAGTATGAGAAATACGTTATTAGAAGGAGATCACCTTTTTGTCAATAAATTTATTTACGGTTTTCATATTCCATTTACAAATAACGGTAGAAGATACTTATCTTTGAGAAATGTAAGTCGTGGTGATATAGTAGTCTTCCAATGTCCGCCTGAGGCTTTAACAATTTCAGAGAGAGGATCTGGTATTAAGAAGGATTTTATTAAAAGATGTGTAGCTGTTGCTGATGATGTAGTTGAAATAAGGGATAAAAAACTTTTTGTAAACGGAATTAATGTTAACGAAGAATATGTAGTTTTAAATGATACTGAAATTATTAAGTCACCTAATTTATTCAAAGATAAAAATAAATACCAAAAAACTTGGGAAACTGGTAAGTTCACAATTTTTAATATCTCTGTAAGAGATAATTTTGGTCCTATTAGTATCCCGAAAGGATATTATATGATGATGGGAGATAATAGGGATTTTTCATCTGATTCACGTTTTTGGGGACCGGTTGCGGATAAATATATAAAAGGACGAGCATTATTTATATATTGGCCGATTAATCGCTTAAGGATAATACGATGATTAGTGGTACTATTTGGATTATGATTTCAATTATATTTATAATATTTGAAATACTCATTCCCTCAACTTTTTACTTTGTATGTTTTTCTATAGGTTCTTTATTTGCATCCATAGTTACATGCTTTTGTGTTTTACCATTTGTAGAGTTAATTACTTTTATAATAATTTCTATAATATCATTATACTTCATAGTTCCAATATTTAAAAAATTTGTTAATAAATCTAAAACTATAAGTTCAAATGTTGATGCTGTTATCAACACAAAAGCAATAGTCATTGATAAAATAATGCCATTTAAAATAGGGTTTGTAAAAGTTTTAGGAGAAATTTGGAGAGCTACATCAGATGTTGAAATTAAAACCGGTGAAATAGTAGAAATAAAAACTATAAAAGGAACAACACTTATAGTTGAAAAAGTTGAAAAAAAGGATGGTATGAATAATGTTTGATATTAGCATTTTAATTATTATTATGTCTGTAGTTGTTTTTATTGCAAGTTCTATAAAAATAGTAAGACAGTATGAAAAAGGTCTTATTGAAACTCTAGGTAAGTATACAGGAACAAAGGATTCTGGAGCAAACATAATTATTCCGATATTCCAAAGGATGTTAAGAGTTGACATGAGAGAACGTGTTATTGATGTTCCACCACAAAGTGTTATTACAAAAGATAATGTTTCAGTTATTGTAGATGCTATTATTTATTTTCAAGTTACAGATCCTGTAAAAGTTGTTTATAATATAGAAAACTTTGCTATTGCAGCTTTGAAACTTGCGCAGACAAATTTAAGAAATGTGATTGGTGACATGGAATTAGATAGTACACTCACTTCTAGAGAAAAAATTAATTCTCAGTTAAGAGTTGTAATGGATGAAGCTACAGATAAATGGGGTGTAAAAGTTACAAGAGTTGAAATACAAAAAATCGATCCTCCAAGAGATATTACAGATGCAATGTCAAAACAAATGAAGGCAGAAAGGGAGAAAAGAGCAAATATTTTAGAGGCCGAAGGATTGAGACAAGCAGCAATTCTTAAAGCTGAAGGTGCTAAACAAGCTGTAATTCTTGACGCACAGGCTGTAAAAGAAAAACAAATTTTAGAAGCTACAGGGAAAGCAGAAGCAATAAAAAAAGTAGCAGAAGCTGAGAAGTATAAAATTGGAATAGTTTATAATGCTATTCATGAAGGAAGACCAACACGTGATCTTATTGCAATTAAATACCTTGAAACACTTGTTAATATTGCTGATGGTAAAGCAACGAAGATTTTTATGCCATTAGAAACTGCTAACGTTATGAGTTCAATAGGAAGCATAACTGAGTTATTCAATAATAATGAACACAATAAAAAATGATAAAATATAATATAGAATTGAAAAATTTTCATAAATTGTTGTGTGATTTACAAATCACGATATATAAAGAAACTAAAACTTAAACAAGATGTTAGGGTTATACATACATATTCCATTTTGTAATCGAAAGTGTTTTTATTGTGATTTTTTTTCTATAAAATATAATGCTATTTTAGCTGATCAGTATATTAGAGCTCTAATAAAACATACAAAACAATTTAAAAACAAAAAGATACATTCGGTGTACATAGGTGGAGGTACACCTTCTACATTATCTTTAAAGCAAATACAGTTGTTATTGGAATCATTAAGAAATATTTTTGATTTGTCACAGTTGCAAGAGTTTACATTTGAATTAAATCCTGAATCATCTTCTGCAAAAAAATTAAATCTTCTAAAAGCATTAGGTGTCAACAGATTGAGTATAGGCCTCCAGTCAACTGAAAATATGTTTCTTAAATTTTTAGGTAGAGAACATACTTTTGAAAATTTTTGCGACACTTATAATGCGGCAAGGAATGAAAATTTTGATAATATTAACATTGATTTAATATACGGATTACAAAATCAAAGTATTAAAAAGTGGAAGGAAACGTTACAAAAAATTTTGTTTTTTGATAGTGAACATTTATCTCTCTATCCTTTATCTTTAGAAGAGAATACTCTTTTTTATAAAAATACCATTACTACAAATGATGATATACAAAGAAATATGTACGATGAAGCTGTGATAATTCTTACTATGAATGGGTATAATCATTATGAAATTTCAAATTGGGCTAAAAAAAATAAAGAGTCTTTTCATAATACAAATTATTGGCGCAATTTTGAATACATAGGTATTGGTGCTGGTGCTGCTGGATATTTCAATGCAGTAAGGTACAAAAATATCATGGATATAAAAAAATATATCAGATTATTGCAATCAAAAAAGAAATATCATAAGTTAAATGATATTTCTTTAAGATGTGAGAATGAATATATAAATAAACAACTTTATGAAAAAGAAAAGATTATGCTTGGATTAAGGCTTTTATATGAAGGATTAAGTATTGATAATTTTAATAACCCTAAGTATAAAGCTGTACTATTAAAATGTTTAAATGATAAAATTTTGAAAAAACAAAATGGACAGATAATACTTTCACAAAAATATGTTTATATATATAATCACATTATTTCAAAATTTTTTATTTAATCATGAATAATTTTTTGATATTTTGGACACTGTTTTATTTTTTTTAATAACCTTTATTTAGTCTTATTCTAAAAAATAGCCAGTGATATTAAATAATTTATATAATTTAATTATTAATATTTATAAATTAGTTATAAATAAGGTAGGTAAAATGTTAAAGAATATTTTAAGTGCTGTTTTTGGTTCTCAAAAAGATAGAGATATAAAGTATATGAAACCAATAATCGATAAAATAAATTCTTTTGAGTTTTCTATAAAAAAACTTACAGATAATGAATTGAAAAATAAAACAATTGAATTTAAAAAACGTCTTTCATGCAATGAAACTCTTGATGATCTTTTACCAGAAGCATTTGCATGTGTTAGAGAAGCTTCTGTAAGAACAATAGGTTTAAGACATTTTGATGTACAGCTTATGGGTGGATACATTTTGCATAAAGGTAAAATTGCAGAAATGAAAACAGGAGAAGGTAAAACTTTAGTTGCAACTCTTGCTGCTTACCTCAATGCTTTATCTCAAAAAGGAGTTCATGTAGTAACTGTTAATGATTATCTAGCAAAAAGAGATAAAGAATGGATGGGTGTAGTTTACGAAAAGTTGGGGCTTACAGTAGGTAACGTAGGACATGAAACTAGTAATGAAGATAGAAAAATAGCATACAGCTGCGATATAACTTATGTTACAAATAATGAACTTGGTTTTGATTATCTGAGAGATAATATGGTCATTACAAAAGATCAAAAGGTCTTACGTGATTTAAATTATGTAATAATAGATGAAGTGGATTCAATTTTAATCGATGAAGCAAGGACTCCGTTAATTGTTTCAGGAATGTGCGAACAGTCAACTGAGAAATATTATATTTCAAATAGAATAATTCCTATGCTTAAAGGTAGAAAGATTACTGAAAATGAAGAAATAGAAGCAAAATATAGTGGTGTCGATTTAACAAATGGATATGATTATATCATTGATGAAAAAAATCATACTGTAGTTTTAACAGAACAAGGTATACAAAAAGCTGAAAAGACATTGGGAGTTAGAAATATTTATGATGATTTACAATCAGAATGGGTGCATCATATAACTCAGGCTGCAAGGGCCCATAATTTATATCATAGAGACGTTGAATATGTTATTAAAGATGGTGAAGTTATCATAGTTGATGAATTTACTGGAAGACTTATGCCTGGCAGAAGATGGTCTGACGGACTTCATCAGGCAATTGAAGCAAAAGAAAAATTAAAAATTGCAGAAGAAAACAAAACTTTGGCTACTATAACTTTTCAAAATTTTTTCAAAATATATGAAAAAATTGCGGGTATGACTGGAACAGCTGCAACCGAATCACAAGAATTTTGGGAAATTTATAAACTTGGTGTTGTTGAAATTCCAACAAATAATCCTATGATAAGGAAAGATTATGTTGATGTTATATACAGAACTGAAAAAGAAAAAAATAATGCTATAGTAAATGAAATTGAATATTCCTGGAAAAAGGGACAACCTGTACTTGTCGGTACAAGATCGATAAAAAAATCAGAAATGTTCTCTGAAATGCTTAATAAAAGAGGTATTCCGCATCAAGTTTTAAATGCTAAGTTTCATGAAATAGAAGCTAAAATTATTGCAAAAGCTGGTACAAAAGGAGCTGTCACAATAGCTACAAATATGGCTGGAAGAGGAACTGATATTATTCTTGGAGCAGAGGGTGATGTTATCCAGAATGAAGAGGTCAAAAAATGTGGAGGACTGTACATAATAGGTACTGAAAGGCATGAATCTAGAAGAATAGATAATCAGTTAAGAGGGCGTGCAGGTAGACAAGGAGATATAGGATCGTCTAAATTTTTTCTTTCAATGGAAGATGAACTTATGCGTCTTTTTGGTTCTGATAAGATATCTATTGTGATGCAAAAAATTGGTTTAAAAGAAGGAGAGGATATACAGCACCCGTGGATATCAAGAGCTATAGAAAGTGCACAGAAAAAAGTTGAGGGAATGAATTTTGACATAAGAAAACAACTTATAAATTTTGATAACGTTATGAATAAACAAAGAGAAGCTGTTTACAGATTGAGAAATGAAATTCTTGAAGTTAAGAACATAACAAATATAATTAAAGATATGATAGATGAATCTGTAGATGAAAAAATTACATCTTTAACTGTTAATAAACATAATAAAGAATTTTATTGGACAAGCATAGAAGCATGGTTACTCAGAATTTTTAAAATTAAATATAAGATTAATAATCCAGATGATAAAAATAATTACTATCTTATAAAAAAAAGTGTACAATTAGATATCGTTGAAAAAATATTTAAAGCATATGAAGCAAGAAAAAGTCAGTTTAAAAACGAATTAGTTTCTAATATAGAGAAAAAAATTTTATTACAGATGGTAGATTCTTCTTGGCAAGATCATTTATATGAACTTGAACAATTAAAGCGTGGTATAGGATTTAGAGCATATGCTCAAAAAGATCCAAAAATTGAGTATCAAAAAGAGTCTTTCATATTATTTGAATCCATGATGAAACGAATAAGAGAAAATACCTTAGAGTACATATTTAATATTCAGATTGATGATGAGTATGTATAAAATTAATTCATATCAAAAAAAAGTATTATGTTAAAATTAAAATATTGACTTTAGGTTTCTTCTGGTATTAAATAAAAAAGGAGAAAAAATGTTAAAGCAACAAAAAAAAAGAGTAAATTCTTTAAGGAGGTCCCTTTGATATTGATTCAAAAAAAAATAGAGTTAGGGTACTTGAATCTAAAATATCAAATCCAAATTTTTGGAGTGACAAAAATAATGCAAAAAAAGTCATGACTGAGTTTGATAGTTTGAATAATATATGTAAAGTATGGTGTGATATGAATACATATATTGACAGTTTAATTGATTTAGAGAATGTTGCAACAGTAGAAAAAGATGAAACTCTTTTAAAAGATATCAATGATGCTGCTCAAGAAATTGAAAAAAAAATATTGACTTTCGAAACTAAAATGAAACTCAATAATGAACATGATATAAATAATGCAATTGTATCTATACATGCTGGTGCTGGAGGGACAGAATCTTGTGACTGGGTACAGATGTTAACGAGAATGTATTCAAAATGGGCTGAAAGCAAAGAATTTGAAGTAGAAGTAATTGACAGCTTGTGTGGTGATGAGGCAGGAATAAAAAGTATAACAATGATAATAAAGGGTGAATATGCATATGGACTATTACAGTCTGAAGTAGGTGTTCACAGACTCGTTAGAATCTCTCCGTTTGACGCAAACAAAAGAAGGCATACATCTTTTAGCTCAGTAGACGTTATACCTGAATTAGAAGATAATATTAATGTAGTTATTGATAGTAAAGATATAAGAATAGATACTTATAGGGCTTCTGGTGCTGGGGGGCAACACATAAATAAGACTGATTCAGCAGTCAGAATTACGCATCTACCTACAGGATTAATAGTACAATCACAAAATGATCGTTCACAGATAAAAAATAGAATTACTGCAATGAAACTTTTAAAATCTAAACTTTATGAACTTGAGTATAAAAATAAACGTGATTGTTGTGAAAAACGCTATAGCGAAAAAAGAGCAATAGAATGGGGAAATCAGATTCGTTCCTATATTTTTATGCCTTATCAACTTGTCAAAGATCATAGAACTGGTTATGAAATACCACAGGTTAACTTAGTTATAAATGGTGAAATCGATAAACTCATAAACAACTATCTTTCTTGGAAATTAAATCGATAGTAGTAATGAAGATTTTAATAAAATTTATAAATTTATACAATATTTGATAGTTTGGAGTTCACTGTAGGAATCATATGTCTTCAAATAAGATATTACTTTTTCCAAATTTGTTAGGATGGAACATCCACATTTTACGGCTGTTTTTCTTATCTTAGAGTTGTTACTGAGTTCCTCAACACTTAAATCTTTGTTTATATTTATTACAAAGTCTATTTTACCTTCAATAATAACATCAACAGCACGAGGATTACGATTCCAATGTACCATATTAACATGATATCCTCTATCTTCAAGATATTTTGCTGAACCTTTTGTTGCATAGATTGGCACGTTAAGTTTATAAAGATTATCTATAACTTCCATAAATTTAACTTTATCTTTTTCTCTTCCAGTACTTAGAAGAATTCCTTTTTTTGGTTTTTTTACATGAGTTGCTTCCATTGCAAGAAACATAGAATGATTAAAATTTTCTCCTAAACATCCAACTTCTCCTGTAGATGCCATTTCTACGCCAACAACAGGATCAGCTCCATCAAGTCTTTGAAAACTAAACATCGAAGCTTTGACTCCAACATAAGATATTTCGCTTTCATCTATAAAAATTTTTTTTACTTTTTCATTATTCATTACTTTGCATGAAAGTTCAGCTAAATTTATGCCAGAAACTTTTGAAATAAATGGAAAAGATCTTGAAGCCCTTGCGTTACATTCAATTACTTTAACATCATTATCTTTAGCTATAAATTGTATATTAAATGGCCCATTTAATTTAAGCCATTTCACTATTTTTCTAACTATATCTTTTATAATATTTATTGTATGGATATATATTTTCTGTGAAGGGAATACCATAGTAGCATCTCCACTATGTACTCCAGCATTTTCAATATGTTCACTTATTAAAGATATAATTACATCACCATTACGAGCAACTCCATCACATTCTATTTCTTTTGCATCAAGAATAAACTTTGAAATAACTACTGGGAAATCAGCTGATATACTTTTAGTAAGAGATAAATAATGATTCAAACTTTGTTCATCATTCGCAATATTCATAAGAGTTCCTGAAAGCACAAAACTTGGACGAATTAAAACAGGGAAATTTACTTTTTTTATAAATTTTTCTATGTCGGCTATAGAGATTGCAGAAGTCCATTCTGGTTGATCTATGCCTAGTTTATCTAGCATTGCAGAAAATTTTGCTCTATCTTCAGCACTTTCGACACTTTTTCTGCTGTGGCCTAAAATATTAACATTTGCTTCACTCAAAGGCTGAATTAGATTGTTAGAATTTTGTCCACCCATACAGGCAATTATACCTTTTAAGTTTTCAATATCTACAATATCTAACACTCTTTCGAAAGATAATTCTTCGAAATAAAGTCTGTCAGAAGCACTATAATCCGTTGAAACTGTTTCTGGATTACAATTTATAATAACACTGTCATTTTTTTTGTTTTTAAAATAACTGCTTGTTGTTACTGAACACCAATCGAATTCCAAACTACTGCCTATGCGATAACTTCCACTACCGAGAGTTATAATACTACTTTTTTTATTTTTTTTGGGCAATATATCATTATGTACTCCATCATAAGTTAAGTACAAATAATTAGATTTTGTCGGATATTCGGAAGATGTTGTATCTATTTGTTTTACAACTGGCAAAATATTTAACTCTTTTCTCAGTTTTCTTATACTGAAAGATAGTCTACGTATTTTCTTAGTAGTAAAATTTATTTCATTATCTGAGTATGCTAAAAGATATATTTTTGCAAGTTGGAAATCTGAAAATCCATGTGATTTTAAACAATACAATTGGTCTTTTGATATTTTTCTATAAGCATTATATAGTTTTTTTGACGTAATGTTGTTATTACATCTTTTTTTGATTTTAAAGAAATTAAAAAGATTTGTCTCTATGTTTACGATACGTAAAATATGTGATAAAAACCAATAGTCTATTTTTGTTTTGTCATGTATATATTCAACAGTTTTTCCTCTTTTAAAAATTTCATAAATTGCAAAAATTCTTAAATTTGTAGGTGATAAAAGTTCTTTTTCAAGATCTTCGTCAGAAGAATTTTTGAAAATATTTAAAGTTATACCATCCTCGTTCTCATTTACCATTCTTAAAGCTTTTTGCATAACTTCACAAAAGTTTCTACCTATCGCCATGACTTCACCTACAGATTTCATCTGTGGTCCAAGATATTTTGATACTCCGTTAAATTTATTTAAATCCCAGCGTGGAACTTTTAAAGTAATATAATCAAGTGAAGGTTCATAAAATGCTGAAGTTGTTCCTGTAACAGGGTTCTTAAGTTCAAGTAAATCAAAACCTATAATTATTTTAGCAGCTATATATGCAATTGGATATCCAGTTGCTTTGCTCGCTAAAGCACTTGAACGGGATAATCTTGCATTTATTTCAATAACACGAAAATCATAGTTTTTTGGATTTAAAGCGTATTGTACATTACATTCACCTACAATACGCATATTTTGAGCTATTTTTATAGCCATATCTCTCAACATATTGTTTTCAATGTTATTTATTGTTTGGCAAGGAGCAATAACTATAGAATCACCTGTGTGTATTCCCATAGGGTCAAAGTTCTCCATGTTGCATATTGTTATTGTATTACCAGTTTTATCTCGCATAACCTCGTACTCTATTTCTTTCCACCCATAAAGAGATTTCTCAATTAAAACCTGTGGTAAAGTCATAAGAGCTGCCTGCGTAAGTTTTTTGAGTTCAAATGGAGTTTTAGCAAGACCACTGCAAAGCCCACCAAGTGCAAATGCAGATCTTGTTATCACAGGATACCCAATTTTTTCAGCAGTTAATAGTGCTTCTTCTACTGTTGAAACAGCATGACTCTCTGCTATAGGTGCATTGATTGAGTTCATTTTTTGTGAAAAAAGTTTTCTATCTTCTGATATTTCAAGAGAATCGACTTGAGTCCCTAAAACCTTTACGTTGTATTTTTTTAAAATTTTATTTTTTTCTAACTCTATAACGCAATTTAATGAAGTTTGTCCTCCAAAACTTGAAATAATAGCACTTGGTCTCTCAATTTTTATAATCTTTTCAACCCAGAAAGGGGTTATAGGATATAAGTAAATTTTTTTATTTAGGCCTTTGTTAGTTTGAACTGAAGCTATATTGGGATTAATAATTATAACTTCAAGTCCTTCCTCATATAAAGCTTTCACAGCTTGAGACCCTGAATAATCAAATTCTCCAGCTTGTCCTATAGATAGTGCTCCGGACCCCAAAAGAATTACTTTCTTTTTTTTGTTGTTTTTTAAACGCAAAAAATCTAAAATTGGCATATTTATACCTTCTTTTGTAATTTATGTTTTATTACAAATAAAAAACGAAAAAATTTTAGTTATCTGTTAAGAAATATTACTTATGAACAGAAATAAAACTCTATAAAATAAAAAATTGGTTTTATACAATTTTATGTTCTCTTCTTTCAATGAATAAT